>JAUIJO010000082.1 GCA_030431185.1 Gammaproteobacteria bacterium
CGATGCGGGCGGTCAGCAGGGCGACCTGGACTTCCGGGGAACCGGTGTCGTTGGTGCCGCGACCGTGTTCCTGGATGATCTTGCTGGTATCGATGGACATTGCTTTGTTTGCCTCTCAGACGCGTGGCCTGCAGAAACGACGGCATGCGATGACGACATCGCGCCGGCGTACCGCGGGGCTCGCCGTTGTTGGAAATGAACGAATGGGTGCTTGCTTGGATGGAAGCGGCGGAATTGTAACAGTTCCCCGGCGCGGATTGCGACCCGTCGGACCATGCCGGCGATCGGTTCCGGGCCCCGGCGGCGCCCTGTTCAGGCTGCGCCGCCCGTTCAGCCGGGATCGGCGCCACGATGGGGGCGGCTCAGCCCCCCGCGGCGACCGCCCAACGGAACATGCGCTTGGGCGCGACCTCGCGTCCGCCATGGCGTCCGATCCCAAGGCAACGGCCATCGGGACCGTGGATCGCCACCACGCGTGCTTCATCGGCATGGGCGTCCACCCCGGCCGCCTGCCCATGCGCCAGCCGGACCGCCCCTTCGGCATCGACGGCGACCGCGGGGAAGCCGGCCAGTCCCGCCTCGATCGGCAGCAGGCAGGCCCCGATCGCCTCGTCCCCCGATTCGGCCAAGGCCTGGAGGGTGTCCAGCGTATGCATGGCAGGGGCCGTGAACGGCTCGATCCACAGGCGACGCAGCGAGGTCACGTGCGCGCCGCAGCCTAGCGCCTCGCCCAGGTCCCGGACCAGGCTGCGGATGTAGGTGCCGGACCCACACTCGACGTGGAGCTCGAGGCGATTGCCGCGATGGGCGACGACATCGAGGCGATCGATGACGACCTCGCGTTCGGGGGCCTCTATCGTCTCGCCGCGCCGCGCCTTGGCGTAGAGCGGCTCACCGCCCTGCTTCAGCGCCGAGTAGATCGGCGCCCGCTGCCGGATGGTGCCACGCAGGGCCGCCAGGGCCTGTTCGAGGCGCGCGGCATCGACGGCCGGCACGGGCCGCTCCTGCAGCACGTCGCCTTCGGCATCGTCGGTGTCGGTGGTCCGGCCCAGTTCGGCCTCGCAGGCGTAGGCCTTGCGCGCGCCCAGCAACAGGCCCGCGATCTTGGTGGCCTCGCCGAAGCAGAGGGGCAGCAGGCCGGTGGCCAGGGGGTCGAGGCTGCCGGTATGGCCGCCCTTGGCGGCCCGGAACAGATGCCGCACGCGCTGCAGGGCCTGGTTGGAACTCAGGCCGCCGGGCTTGTCCAGCAGGACGATGCCGTCGAGCGGCCTGAATACGGTGCGCGGTCGTTTGCTCATGTCTGGCTGGAGGCGGCGGCGGGCCGCCGTTCCGGTGCCACGCGGTCCACGTCCCTCACCTCACTCAGGACGCGGTCGGATCCTCGCCACCCTCGCCCGCCTCGGGCGCCTGCAGGTCCGGCAGGTCGCGCAGGAGGTTGTCGATGCGCTCGCCACGGTCGACCGAGTCGTCGTAATGGAAGTGCAGTTCGGGCACGTGGCGGAGCTTGACCGCCTTGCCGAGCTTGTAGCGCAGCTCGCGCGACAAGGCCTTGAGGGCCTTGACCGCTTCGGCCGAGCGCTCTTCCTGCAGCGCCGTCACGAAGACCTTGGCATGGGCGAGGTCGCGGCTGATCTCGACGTCGGACACGCTGACCGACGGCAGCGAGTGCTCGCGGACGGCGTCATGGACGATCGTGCCCAGCTCCCGGCGGAGCTGGGCGGACACGCGATCGGTGCGATGGAATGACTTGGTCGGCATGTCGGGTCAGAGGGTCCGCTGGACCTCGATGCGCTCGAAGCATTCGATCTGGTCGCCCGGCTTGACGTCGTTGTATTCCTTCACGCCAATGCCGCACTCGGTGCCGTTGCGCACTTCGTCGACGTTCTCCTTGAAGCGGCGCAGGGATTCCAGCTCGCCCTCGAAGACGACGGTGTTGTCGCGCAGGACGCGGATCGGCTTGCTGCGCTTGACCGAACCCTCGACCACCATGCAGCCGGCGACCGCGCCGAACTTGGAGCTGCGGAACACGTCGCGGACCTCGGCGATGCCGATGATCTCCTCGCGGATCTCCACGCCCAGCAGGCCGGAAGCGACCTGCTTCACCTGGTCGATCACGTCGTAGATGATCGAGAAGTAGCGCAGGTCGACGCCATGGGTCTCGATGACCTTGCGTGCCGACGCATCGGCGCGGACGTTGAAGCCGATGATCGTCGCCTTGGACGTCGCCGCGAGGGTTGCGTCGGACTCGGTGATGCCGCCCACGCCGCCGCCGATCACGTTGATGCGGATGTCGTCGGTCGAGAGCGCGGTGAGGGCGTCGCGCAATGCCTGCACCGAGCCCTGCACGTCGGCCTTCACCACCAGGTTGAGCGTCTGCTGGCCTTCGCCGCTGCCCATCTGCGCGAGGATGTCCTCCATGCGGTTGCCCGCCTGGGCGACCAGGCGCGACTCGCGGCGCTTGGAATCACGCTGCTGCGCGACTTCCTTGGCCAGGCGCTCGTCGTCGACGACGACGAAGTCGTCGCCGGCATCGGGCACGCCCGACAGGCCGAGCACCTGCACCGGGATCGACGGCGTGGCCTTGTCGACCTGGGTGCCGGTCTCGTCGAACAGCGCACGCACGCGGCCGTACTGGACGCCGCAGACGAGGTAGTCACCCTTTTCCAGGGTGCCCTGCTGGACGAGGACGGTCGCGACCGGACCGCGGCCCTTGTCGAGCGAGGACTCGATGACCACGCCGCTGGCGCGGCCTTCGCTGACCGCCGAGAGCTCGAGCACCTCGGCCTGCAGCGACAGCGCGTCGAGCAGCGCGTCGATGTTCTCGCCGGTCTTGGCCGACAGCTCGATGAACTGGGTGTCGCCACCGAACTCCTCGGACACGACTTCCTGGCCCATCAGCTCGGTCTTGACCCGCGACGGGTCCGCGCCGGACTTGTCGATCTTGTTGATCGCCACGACCAGCGGCACGGAGGCCGCCTTGGCGTGCTGGATGGCCTCGATGGTCTGCGGCTTGACGCCATCGTCGGCCGCCACGACCAGGACCACGATGTCGGTCAGCTTGGCACCGCGCGCGCGCATCGACGAGAACGCCGCATGGCCCGGGGTGTCCAGGAAGCTGATGACGCCGCGATCGGTCTCGACGTGGTACGCGCCGATGTGCTGGGTGATGCCACCGGCCTCGCCCGTGGCGACCTTGGTGCGCCGGATGTAGTCCAGCAACGAGGTCTTGCCGTGGTCGACGTGGCCCATGATGGTGACCACCGGCGGACGCGCGACCTTCTCGCCGCTCACGTCCTCGACGTGGGCCAGCAGTTCGTTCTCGGCATCCTCGGCGTCGGCGCGCGTGGCCTTGTGGCCGAGTTCCTCGGTCACCAGCACCGCGGTGTCGTGGTCGATGCTCTGGGTGATGGTCGCCATGACGCCCATCTTGAACAGCGCCTTGACCACCTCGCCGCCCTTGAGCGCGAGCTTCTGCGCCAGGTCGGCGACGGTGATGGTGTCGCCGATGGCCACTTCGCGCACCACCGGTGCGGTCGGCTTGGAGAAGCCATGCGGGCCGGCGCCGGTGCGGGACTGGTCGCCCTGGCGACGGGACTTGGGCTTGCCGCGCGCACTGGTGCGACGCGCCCGGTCCGATGCGCTCAGGTGCATCTGGCCGGCAAAGCGGTTGCCACCATCCTCGGCACCCTTGCCACGGGCCTTGCCGCGCGGCGGCGCCTCGCGACCCTCGGTGCGGGCCGGCGGGGTCTTGGGATGGCCATGGCCGCCGGCCTTGTGGGCGGCGGGAGCTTCGGCCTCGACCTCGGGCGCGGCGGCGGCAAGCGCCTCCTGCTCGGCGCGGAGCCGCTCGGCTTCCTTGGCTTCCTCGGCCTCGCGGGCCGCACGCTCGGCATCCTCGGCACGCTGCCGATCGGCCTCGGCCAGGCGCTGCTGCTCTTCCAGGTTGCGCTGGCGCGACTCCTCGAGCTTGCGCAGGATCTCCGCGCGCTCGTCGCCGGGATCGCCACCGGACTCGGAAGGCCGGCTCAGCGTGACCTTCTTGCGCACGACCACGTCCACGGTCGAGCGGGTCTTGCCGCCACCGACGGTCAGTTCCTGCTTGCGGCTGCGGCTCAGGGTGATCTTCTTCGGCGATGCCTCGGTGTCACCGGCCTTGTCGTCCTTGCCGTGCGTCCGACGCAGGAAGCCGAGCAGTTTGACCTTCTCGGTGCTGGTCACGACCTGGTCGGGGTCGCTGAAGGGCATGCCGGCCTCGGCCAGCTGTTCCAGCAACTTCTCGACCGGCGTGTTCACCAGTGCGGCCAATTTGCGAATGGTGGTTTGTTGCGACATTCGGTTTCCGTGTCTTGGTGGCGCGGATAGGGTTCCCGCGCGGAGTGTCGCCATTCTAGTCCCGCCCGCGCGCCACATGAATCGACGCGGCGTGACGGTCCCTGAATGGCCCGTCCACAGTCCGGAGCCCTCCCCGGCCTGCGAAAGCCGGTCCGGAAGCCGGACCGGGGTGCCCGGGACGCTTCTCGCGAAGGTCCCGGACGTTGATGCTGCTTACTCGAACCAGTGCTTGCGCGCTTCCATGATGAGCGCGGCAGCGCGCTCGTCGTCGATGCCTTCCACGTCGGTGATCTCGTCGGTGGCGGCCTCGGCCAGGTCCTCGCGGGTGACCACGCCCTTCGCGGCAAGCGCGTAGGCCGTGGCCTCGTCCATGCCTTCCAGCGACAGCAGGTCCTCGGCAGGCTGGTGCTCGTCGAGTTCCTCCTCGGCGGCCAGCGCGTCGTTGAGCAGCGCGTCGCGGGCGCGGGCACGCAGTTCCTCGACGATGTCCTCGTCGAAGCCCTCCACCGCGAGCAGCTCGCCGACGGGGACGTAGGCGATCTCCTCGACCGTGGTGAAGCCCTCGGCGACCAGGATGCCGGCGATTTCCTCGTCGACCTCGAGCTTCGCCTGGAACAGCTCGCGCGCGGCGGTCTGCTCGGCCTCGGACTTGGCGGTGACCTGGTCCTGGGTCATCACGTTGAGCTGCCAGCCGGTCAGGCGACTGGCCAGGCGGACGTTCTGCCCGCCCTTGCCGATCGCCTGCGCCAGGCGGTCCTCGGCGACGGCCAGGTCCATGGAGTGCTTCTCTTCGTCGACGATGATCGACTGCACCTCGGCCGGCGCCATCGCGTTGATGACGAACTGCGCCGGGTTGTCGGACCACAGCACGATGTCGACGCGCTCGCCGTTGAGCTCATTGCTCACGGCCTGGACGCGCGAACCGCGCATGCCGATGCAGGCGCCGATCGGATCGGTGCGGTTGTCGTGCGCCTCGACGGCGATCTTGGCGCGGTCGCCCGGGTCGCGCGCGCAGGCCTTGATGGAGACCAGGCCCTGGCCGACCTCCGGCACTTCAAGCTTGAAGAGTTCCATCATGAACTCGGGGGCGGCGCGGCTGATGAACAGCTGCGGACCGCGCGGCTCGGTGCGCACGTCGAACAGGTAACCGCGCACGCGGTCGCCGGTGCGCAGGATGTCGCGCGGAATGCCCTTGTCCTTCTGGATGATCGCCTCGGCGTTGCCGCCGAGGTCGACGAAGATGTTGCCGCGCTCGACGCGCTTGACGATGCCGGTCACCAGCTCGCCGACGCGATCCTTCCACGCGTCCACCACCTGGGCACGCTCGGCTTCGCGCACGCGCTGGACGATCACCTGCTTCGCGGCCTGCGCGGCGATGCGGCCGAAGTCCGGGTTCTCGATCTGTTCCTCGATGAAGTCGCCGATCTCGACGCCCTCGGCCTCCTCGACCGCATCCATCATGCGGGTCTGGCGGTCCGGGGACTCCATGACCACGTCATCGGCCACGACCTCCCAGCGGCGGAACGTCTCGTAGCTGCCGTCCTTCTGGTCGATCGCCACGCGCACCAGCACGTCCTGCTCGTGGTAGCGCTTCTTGGCGGCCGAAGCCAGCGCGGCCTCGATCGCATCGAAGATCACTTCGCGCGGCACGCCCTTCTCGTTGGCGACCGCATCAACGACCAGCAACAAATCCTTGCTCATTACGTCACTCCGCCGTGTTCGGCCCGTCGGCCGCCGGCTTCTTGGTTGGTTTGTCGGTGTTCTTGCTGCCGGCACGCGCTTCGCGTCCCGACGGATTCCTGCCGTCCTTGCCGCCCTTGCCGGGGCGGGTCGGCGCCATGCCGAGCGCGGCCCAGTCCGGGACCAGTCGCGCCTTCTCGATATTGTCCACGTCGACGGCGAACTCGCTGCCGTCCAGGTCGAAGACGATGGCGCCGTCACCGACCTTCAGTATCCGCCCCTGCAGGCGACGGCGTCCGTCCTGCGGGAGCTTGAGCACCACCTTCGCGGACTCGCCGAGGAAACGCTGGAACTGTCCGGCGTTGAACAGGGGCCGGTCCACGCCAGGCGAGGACACCTCGAGGGTGTAGTTGCCCGAGATCGGGTCCTCGACGTCGAGCTGCGCGGATACTTCGCGGCTCACCGCCTCGCAGTCCTCGATGCCCACTGCCCGCGACGCCTCGCCGTCGCCCTCGCCGGCCGCAGGCGCGGGCAGGTCGATGTACAGGCGCAGCACGGCGCCGCCCGGCGACGGGAGGTACTCCACGCCAAGCAGTTCGAGGCCCAGCGACGTCACCGTCGGGGCCAGCAATGCCGAGATTTGGGATGCCTTGTCCGTCACGCGGTCGTAGTCTCCTGCGATTACGCCTTGCCTTCCAAATTCCAGACGGGCCGCACTGGGCGACCCGGGGAAACAACAAAGGGCCCATTGGGCCCCTTGTCCGGCACTGCTGGATTTCGGCGTGACCACGCGAGCAGAACGCGATCACTCAAGCCCAAGCCCTGATCCAAAAATTAAAGCCTCCCAAAAGAGGCTTCATTTCAGGACTGCGTCATACCTGCAATCCCTGGATCGAAGCTGGTAGCGGGGGCAGGATTTGAACCTGCGACCTTCGGGTTATGAGCCCGACGAGCTGCCAGACTGCTCCACCCCGCATCAGGCCGCCTATTATAGCAATGAAGTGTTGCTTGGCAAGCCTTCATTTGCGCCAACAGGCGGTGGAACGCTTTGCGCCCGCGATCAGGCCGCGAACGCCTGGATGCACCACGCCATGATCGGGTTCCAGGCGAGGCCCAGCACCAGCAGCGACAGCGCATTGACGCCGAACACGATGCCCATCGCGCGCCCGGCGGACGGCGTCGGCATCTGTCCTTCCGGCGCGTCGAAGTACATCGCCTTGATCACGCGCAGGTAGTAGAAGGCGCCGATCACCGCGAACACCACGCCGACGATCGCCAGCCACATCATGTCGCCGTCGAGCGCGGCGCGCAGCACGGCGAGCTTGGCCCAGAAGCCGAGGAACGGCGGGACGCCCGCCAGCGAGGCCATCACGCACAGGATCAGGCCGGCCATCCACGGGTTGCGCGCGTTGAGTCCCTTGAAGTCGTCGATCCGGTCGGCCTCGAAGCCGCGGCTGGAGAGCATGATGATCGCGCCGAAGCCCGCGGCCGACATCAGCGCGTAGCTGATCGCGTAGAACATCGCCGCCGAAAAACCCTGTGCCCCGCCGCCTGCCAGGCCGACGAACAGGAAGCCCACGTGCGAGATGGTGGAATACGCCAGCAGTCGCTTGAAGTTGGTCTGAACCAGCGCACCGAGGTTGCCGAAGGCGAGCGACAGCACAGCGAGCCCGGCCAGCATCAGGCGCCAATGGCCGTCCAGGGGGCCCACCGCGACCTCGAGCAGGCGGTAGGCCATGCCGAACGCGGCCAGCTTGGGCGCCGAACCGATGAACAGGGTGATCGGGGTCGGTGCGCCCTGGTAGACGTCGGGCAGCCACATGTGGAACGGCGCGGCGCCGAACTTGAACGCCACGCCGGCGACCACGAAGGCCACGCCGGCGACCAGCATCGTCGAGGACGAGGCCTGCCCGGCGGCGGTGGCGATCTCGTGCAGGTCGAGCGTGCCCGTCGCGCCGTAGACCAGCGAGATGCCATACAGCAGCAGGCCCGAAGCCAGCGCGCCGAGCACGAAGTACTTGATGCCCGCTTCGGACGCCAGCGGGCTGTCGCGATCGCAGACCACCAGCGCGTAGGAACACAGCGCGAGCATCTCCAGGCCCACGTAGACCATCACCAGCGAGTTGGCCGACACCATCAGCATCATGCCGAGCACCGCGAAGACCATGAGCACGGTGATCTCGCCCTTGTACAGGCCGCGGGCGCGCAGGAAGGGCCACGCGTAGACCATCGCCAGCGCGGAGACCGCGCATATCACCGTCTTCAGGACGTTGGCTGCGGTGTCGCGCACGAACATCCCGCCCAGCACCTCGCCGTCGCCGCCCACGCCGGCCGCGACCATCACCGCGGCGACCAGCAACAGCGCCACGCCCAGCGCATGGGTCAGCACGCGACGGCGTTCGTCGATGAAAAGGTCGAGCATCAGCAGCGCGAAGGCACCGGCCACCACCACCAGTTCTGGCAGCAGGGGCAGCAGGTCCGCGGCGGTGCGTACAGGCATGATCATGCGCTACAACCTCAAAGCTTCGACGTGGCGATGTGCGTCGCCAGATTCGCGATGGAGGGTTCCATCAGGTCGGTGAGCGGCCTGGGCCAGATGCCCAGGACCAGCACGCCGATGGCAAACACGCCCAGGACGAAGCCCTCGCGTGCGTTGATGTCCTTCAGTTCGGCCACGTGGGCGTTGCCGACCTCGCCCCAGATCGTCCGCTTCACCAGCCACAGCGTGTAGGCCGCGCCGATGACCAGGGTCGTGGCCGCGCCGAAGGCGATCAGCGGGTGCTTCTGGAACGCCGCCAGGATCACCATGAACTCGCCGACGAAGCCCGAGGTGCCCGGCAGGCCGGCATTGGCCATCGCGAACAGCACCACGAACGCAGCGAACCAGGGCATCACGTTCGCGACGCCGCCGTAATCCTTGATCATCCGGCTGTGCATGCGGTCGTACAGCACGCCGACGCAGCTGAACATCGCGCCCGAGACGAAACCATGGCTGATCATCTGCACCATCGCACCCTGCAGCGCGAGCCGCGCGGCATCCTGGTTGCCGAAGTCACGCACCAGCCCGAACACGATGAAGGTGCCCAGGGTCACGAAGCCCATGTGCGCGACCGAGGAGTACGCGATCAGCTTCTTCATGTCGTCCTGCACGAGCGCCACCAGGCCGACGTAGATCACCGCCACCAGGCTCAGGCCGATGACCAGCCAGGCCCATTCGTGGCCGGCGTCGGGGACGATCGGCAAGGTGAAACGCAGGAAGCCATAGCCGCCGATCTTCAGCATGATCGCGGCCAGGATCACCGAGCCGGCGGTCGGGGCCTCGACGTGGGCGTCCGGCAACCAGGTGTGCACCGGAAACATCGGCACCTTCACCGCGAAGGCGGCGAGGAACGCGAAGAACAACCACATCTGCTCGGTGGCGTTGAGCTGCAGCTGGTACATGTCCGCCAGCTGCCAGCTGCCACCCTTCAGGTACAGGTAGATCAGGCCGATGAGCATGAACACCGAACCCAGGAAGGTGTAGAGGAAGAACTTCACCGACGCATACACGCGCCGCGGGCCGCCCCACACGCCGATGATGATGAACATCGGGATCAGCATGCCTTCGAAGAAGACATAGAACAGCATGGCGTCGAGCGCGCTGAACACGCCGATCATGAGCCCCTCGAGGACGAGGAACGCGGGGTAGTACTGGTTGACCCGCTTGTCGACCGAACCCCAGGCGCCGATGAGCACCAGCACCGAGGTCAGCGTGGTCAGGGCGATCAGGGCGACCGAGATGCCGTCCGCGCCCAGGCTGTAGCGGATGTCGTAGGCCGGGATCCAGGCACGGCTCTCGGCGAACTGCATCGCCGGGCTCGCCATGTCGAAACCGGTGAGCAGCAACACGCTCAACGCAAGGGTCACGACGGCCACGCCGGTGGCGAACCAGCGGGCGGCATTGGCACGGGCATCGCCGAAGGCCAGGGTCGCGAAGCCGCCGAGGATCGGCAGCCAGACGAGCAGGCTCAGCAGGGGAAACGAGCTGTTGGAAATCATGCCATTCAAGGGCTCGGGGTTCACGTCGCGGTCCTTGTCAGGTCAGGGTTCGGATGAGGGTGGCCAGCAGCACGATCAGGCCGACGATCATCACGAATGCGTAGTGATAGAGATAACCGGACTGGCCCCGCCGGCCCAGTTGGGCGACGAGCTCCACGACCCGGGCGCTGCCATTGACGATCACGCCGTCGATCAGCTTGCTGTCGATGGCACGCGAGGCGCGTCCGACCAGCACGCCGCCGGCGGCGAACCCGTCGATCCACAGGCTGTCGAAGCCGTACTTGTTCTCCAGCACGCGCACCGGCCAGGCCAGCGCGTGGCGCGCCTTCGCGGGCAGTTCCGGCATGAACAGGTACATCAGCGTGGCCAGGGCGAAGCCCGAGAAGGCCAGCCAGAACGCGGGTGCCTCGAAGCCATGCAGGGCGAAGGCGATCACCGGGGGCAACTTGAATCCGAGGATTTCCTTGCCGACCCACGCTTCCTTCGCCACCGCCATTACGGTGTCGTGGCCTGGTGCCAGGTCGATGGCGCCCAGGAAGAACGGCAGCTTCTCTTCCACGCCCGCCCAGTCGGTGCCGAACAGCATGGGACCGACGGTGAAGAAGCCGATCAAGACCGAGGGAATCGCCAGCAGGACCAGCGGCACCGTCACCACCCAGGGCGACTCGTGCGGCTCGACCGGGCCATGGTGGCCATGGTCGTCGTGCGCGTGGTCGTCGTGGGCATGCGCCGGGACGTCCCGGAAGCGCTCCTTGCCGTGGAAGGTCATGTACAGCAGGCGGAAGCTGTAGAACGCGGTCACGAAGGCACCCAGCAGCACCGACCAGTAGGCGTACTGCGCCACCCAGCCGCCATGCTCGCTGGCATGGTGGGCGGCCTCGATGATGGTGTCCTTGGAGTAGAAACCGCTGAAGAACGGCGTGCCGACCAGCGCCAGGGTGCCGATCAGGCTGGTCCAGTAGGTGATCGGCATGTACTTGCGCAGGCCGCCCATCCTGCGCATGTCCTGCTCGTGGTGCATGCCGATGATCACCGAGCCGGCCGCCAGGAACAGCAGGGCCTTGAAGAAGGCATGGGTCATCAGGTGGAACACCGCGGCGCTGTAGGCCGACACGCCCAGCGCCACGGTCATGTAACCCAGCTGCGACAGCGTCGAGTACGCGACCACCCGCTTGATGTCGTTCTGCACGATGCCGATCAGGCCGGTGAAGAACGCGGTCGTCGCACCGATGAACAGCACGAACTCCAGCGCGGCATGGCTCATCTCGAACAGCGGCGACATGCGGGCGACCATGAAGATGCCCGCGGTGACCATCGTCGCCGCGTGGATCAGCGCCGAGATCGGGGTCGGGCCTTCCATCGAGTCGGGCAGCCACACGTGCAGCGGCACCTGCGCCGACTTGCCCATCGCGCCGATGAACAGGCAGATGCAGATCACCGTGGCGACCGACCACTCATGGCCGGCGAGGATCGACATGGTCGACCCTTCCAGCACGCTGGGGGCGTTGGCGAACACCACGCCGTAATCCAGCGAGCCGAACATCAGCAGGACGCCGGCGATGCCGAGCAGGAAGCCGAAATCGCCCACGCGGTTGACCAGGAAGGCCTTCATGTTGGCGAACACGGCGGTCGGCTTCTTGAACCAGAAACCGATCAGCAGGTAGGACACCAGGCCCACCGCTTCCCAGCCGAAGAACAGCTGGAGGAAGTTGTTGCTCATCACCAGCATGAGCATCGAGAAGGTGAACAGCGAGATGTAGCTGAAGAAGCGCTGGTAACCCGGATCCTCGTGCATGTAGCCGATGGTGTAGACGTGCACCAGCAGCGACACGAAGGTCACCACGACCATCATCATCGCGGTCAGCTTGTCGACCATGAAGCCGACGTGGGCCTCGTAGCCGCCGACCTGGAACCAGGTGTAGATGTTCTCGTTGAAGGGCGATGCGCCCTGCCCCGCGAGTTGCCACAGCACGTAGATCGACATCGCGCAGC
>JAUIJO010000083.1 GCA_030431185.1 Gammaproteobacteria bacterium
AGGCCGACGCACTGGGCCTGGGCAGCGCCAGCGGCGCCCTGGTGTCGGTGGTCAGCCCCGGCAGCGCGGCGGAAAAGGCGGGGATCGAGCGGATGGACGTGATCCAGTCCGTCGACGGCCGGCCGGTCAACACCTCCGCCGACCTGCCGCCGCTCATCGGCGCCAAGGCCCCGGGTACCCGGGTCAAGCTGACCGTGCTGCGCGAAGGCAAGCCCCGCGATGTCACGGTGGTGCTGGACGCGCTCGACGGGGACGGGATCGCTGCGGCGTCCGCGCCCGCCGACCGCGGCGAGGATCCCGCCGGATCTTCGTCGGGCAACGCGCTCGGCCTGGCGGTGAAGCCCCTGACCGACGCCCAGCGCCAACGCGCCGGACTGGAGCCGGACGAGGGCGTCGTGGTGACCGGGGTCGACGAAGCCGTGGCCACGGCGGGCGGCATCCAGCCGGGCGACGTGATCCTGGCGGTCGGCCGCGAATCGATCGGCTCGGCGCGCGACCTCGATGCCGAGCTCAAGGGCGTCGGCAAGGGCGATACCGTCATGCTGCTGGTGCGGCGGGGCGGTGCGACGCAGTTCGTCGCGGTGACCGCCGGGCGCGGCTGAGTGACCTGCACGCGCTCCGCAGCCAGCCCGGTGCCGCTGCGGAGCGCTGGCGCGTCCCGTCGGGCCGGACGGGTACGGGCCTGTATGGCGCCGTGGGTCCCGCCCCGGGCGGCGGCCGCGGGACGGGGCGGTGTGCGATAATGCCCCGTTAACCCCTGGATTCCCGAAGTGCCGCCCCGAGCGGCCTCGAAGCCCCGCATGCAGCAGATCAGAAACTTCTCCATCATCGCCCACGTCGACCACGGCAAGTCGACGCTCGCCGACCGCATCATCCAGTTGTGCGGGGGGCTGACGGCGCGCGAGATGGAAGCGCAGGTCCTCGACAACAATCCGATCGAGCGCGAGCGCGGCATCACGATCAAGTCGCAGTCCGTGTCGCTGCCGTACACCGCACGCGACGGCCAGACCTACTTCCTGAACTTCATCGACACCCCCGGGCACGTCGACTTCAGCTACGAGGTCAGCCGCTCGCTCGCCGCGTGCGAAGGCGCGTTGCTGGTGGTCGATGCGGCCCAGGGCGTGGAGGCGCAATCGGTCGCCAACTGCTACACCGCGGTCGAGCAGGGCCTGGAAGTGGTCCCGGTCCTCAACAAGATCGACCTGCCCACGGCCGACATCGAGAAGGCGAAGGCGGAGATCGAGGCGGTGATCGGCATCGATGCCGAGGACGCGGTCGCGGTCAGCGCCAAGACCGGGCTGAACGTCGAGGACGTGCTCGAGGCGATCGTCACCCGCATCCCGCCGCCCAGGCCGCGCGACACCGACAAGCTGCAGGCGCTCATCATCGACTCCTGGTTCGACAACTACCTGGGCGTGGTGATGCTGGTGCGCATCATGCAGGGCGAGATCAAGCCGGGCGACAAGCTCACGGTGATGTCGACCGGCCGCAGCCACCAGGTCGACAACGTCGGCGTGTTCACCCCCAAGCGCAAGGAGCTGGCGCGACTGGGCGCGGGCGAGGTGGGCTGGGTCAACGCCAGCATCAAGGACGTCCATGGCGCGCCGGTGGGCGACACCCTCACGCTGACGGCCGACCCGGCGCCCAAGCCGCTGCCCGGCTTCCAGGAGATGCAGCCGCGCGTGTTCGCCGGCCTGTTCCCGGTCGACGCGGAGGACTACCCCGACCTGCGCGAGGCGCTGGAGAAGCTGCGGCTGAACGACGCCGCGATGCGTTTCGAGCCCGAAAGCTCCGAGGCCATGGGCTTCGGCTTCCGCTGCGGCTTCCTCGGCATGCTGCACATGGAGATCGTGCAGGAGCGCCTGGAGCGCGAGTACGACCTCAACCTGATCAGCACGGCCCCGACCGTGGTCTACGAGGTGCTCAAGACCGACGGCAGCGTCATCCCGATGGACAACCCGGCCAAGCTGCCGCCGGTGAACCAGGTCGAGGAAGTGCGCGAGCCGTTGATCCGCGCCAACATCCTGACCCCGCCCGATTACATCGGCGGCATCATCACCCTCTGCGAGGAGAAGCGCGGCAGCCAGATCGGCATCACCTACATGGCCAGCCAGGTGCAGATCAGCTACGAGCTGCCGATGGCCGAGGTGGTGCTCGATTTCTTCGATCGCCTGAAATCGGTGAGCCGCGGCTATGCCTCGCTGGACTACCACTTCCTGCGCTTCGAGCCGGGCCCCTTCGTGCGCGTCGACATCCTCATCAACGGCGACAAGGTGGACGCGCTGAGCGTGATCTGCCATCGCAGCCACGCCGACCGCCGCGGGCGCGACCTGTGCGAGCGGATGAAGGAGTTGATCCCCCGGCAGATGTTCGATGTCGCCATCCAGGCCGCCATCGGTTCGCAGGTGATCGCCCGCACCACGGTCAAGGCGATGCGCAAGAACGTGCTCGCGAAATGCTACGGTGGCGACATCAGCCGCAAGAAGAAGTTGCTTGAGAAGCAGAAGGCCGGCAAGAAGCGCATGAAGCAGGTCGGAAGCGTGGAGATCCCGCAGGAAGCCTTCCTGGCGGTTTTGCAGACGGACAACAAGTAGTAGGCGGGACGGTGGGCCCGACGACCCTGCGGCATGGGTCGCGGGGCCTCCCACTGGGGAACTACCGTGACCAACGGCGGGTCCTTACAGGGGGCCGGGCAGGCACACTGGCCCGGGTATGGCGACCTTGGCGATCCCGCAGGAGGTCGGGTCTTCCGTTCCAGCCCTTTCCTAGGAGCGCACATGCGTTGGTTTGAAATCGCCCTGGTGGCACTCACTTTCGTCACCGGGCTGGTCTGGCTGCTGGAGAAACTCTTCCTCGCCAAGCGCCGGGCGGCTCGCGAAACCCTCCTCGACGATGGCAGCGAGCCCTGGTACGTCGACTACTCCAAGGCGTTCTTCCCGGTCCTGCTGGTGGTGCTGATCCTGCGCAGTTTCGTCGCCGAGCCGTTCCGCATCCCGTCCAATTCGATGATGCCGACCCTGTTGACCGGTGATTTCATCCTGGTCAACAAGTTCACCTACGGGCTGCGCCTGCCGATCACCAACAAGAAGGTGTTCGCCATCGGCGAGCCCAAGCGCGGCGACGTGGTGGTGTTCCGGCCGCCCCACCATCCCGACCAGGACTGGATCAAGCGTATCGTCGGCTTGCCGGGCGACACGGTGGCCTACCGCAACAACACCGTGTTCATCAATGGCAAGGCGCTGGACTACCAGCCGATCGGGGTCTATGAAGGCAGGGGCAACGGCCGTGAGATGACAGGGGCCGAGGAGCTGGAGGAGAATCTGGACGGGCGCCGTCACCGGGTCCTGGAGCGGATCGCGCTTCCGTTCCCGGACCAGGGCGACGGAGAGTGGGAAGTGCCAACGGGGCACTATTTCGTCATGGGCGACAATCGTGATAATAGCGAGGACAGCCGTTACTGGCAGACCCACTTCCTCCCGGAAGAGAATCTGCGGGGCAAGGCGTTCCTGATCTGGATGAATATCGATGGGGGCATCGATACTTCCAGGATCGGCAGCAGCATCAGGTAGGGGGAGGGACTGGCCGGCCGGCCGGGACCGACGACACATTCAGAATAGGGGAATTGGCACATGAAGCGCACGCAAAGTGGCATGACGTTGATCGGATTCATCCTCGTGCTCGCCGTGGTGGGTGTGTTCATCTACATGGGCATGAAGCTCATTCCGATGTACTCGGAGTACTACGCGGTCAAGCGCGCCCTGTCGGAGATGAGCACCGATGCCGCCGTCGAGAACGCGGATCCGCAGAAGATCAGGGATCTTTTCTTCCGTCGCCTGTACGTCAGCTATGCCGAGAACATCACAAAGGATGACTTCAAGATCGCGCGCAAGGATGCGGGCTGGGAGATCACCGTCGATTACGAGGTGCGCAAGCCCTTGATTGGCAACCTGGATGTCGTCGGTCATTTCACGGCCCAGCAGAAGCTGAACCGCGGTGCCGGGGACTGATTTCCTTTCGCACGCGTTCCGCTCACCGGAGCTGCTCGAACAGGCGCTGACGCACCGCAGCGCCGGCGCGCCGCACTACGAGCGACTGGAGTTCCTGGGCGACGCGCTGGTCAACATGATCATCGCCGAGGCCCTGTTCCAGCGTTGGCCCCAGGTCGACGAGGGTGCGCTGACGCGTGCCCGTGCCGAGCTGGTCCGCGAGTCCGCGCTCGCGACCATCGCGCGCACGCTCGGCCTGGGAGCCCGTCTCACCCTGGGACCGGGCGAGATGAAGTCCGGCGGCCATCGCCGGGATTCGATCCTGGCCGACGTGGTGGAGGCCATCGTCGCGGCGATCTACCTGGACGCAGGCTTCGAGGCCTGCCGCGCCGCGGTGCTGCCGTGGTTCGAGCCGGCGATGGCATCGATGCCGCCGCCGCACAAGGTCGGCAAGGACGCCAAGACCCGCCTGCAGGAATGGCTGCAGGGCCGGCAGAAGCCCCTGCCGATCTACGCCCTGTTGTCCGAGAGCGGCGAAGAGCATGCGAAGACCTTCCACGTGAGTTGCGCGCTGGCCGATCCGCCGCTGCTCACCGAGGGCGAGGGCACTTCGCGGCGGTCGGCGGAGCAGGCGGCCGCGGAGCTCGCATTGGCCCGCATCGAAGCGATGCGCGGCAAGGCCGACTGAAGCCCCCGGCAGCAGGCCGGTCCGCCGGGCGGCCCCGCCATCGCGACCGGTGTTTGCCCCCGTGGCGCCACAGGCGGACAATCCCCGCATGAGCACCCCTCCTTTCCGGGCCGGACACGTTGCTGTCATCGGTCGGCCGAACGTCGGCAAATCCACCCTGACCAACGCGCTGGTAGGTGCCAAGGTCAGCATCGTCTCCAACCGCCCCCAGACCACCCGCCACCGCCTGCTGGGCATCGCGAGTTTCGACGCGGGCCAGTTGGTGCTGGTCGACACCCCCGGCCTCCATCGCGACCAGGGCAAGTCCACGGCCTCGGCCATGCACCGGATGATGAACCGGGCCGCGCGCGGTGCCCTGGAGGGTGTCGACGTGGCCGCGCTGGTGGTGCAGGCCGGGCGCTGGGACGAGGCCGATGCCTTCGCCTACGAGGCCCTGAGCGATGCCGGCCTGCCGGTCGTGCTCATCGTCAACCAGGTCGACCGCCTGAAGGACAAGACCGCGCTGCTGCCCTATCTGGCGCAGGTCAGCGAAGGCCGCGATTTCGCCGGCGTCCATCCGATCTCCGCGCTCAAGCGCAACGGGCTGGAGGCCTTGGTGGACACCCTGCTCAAGCTGGTCCCGGAACAGCCGGCGATCTATGGCGAGGACGAGATCACCGACAAGAGCCAGCGCTTCCTGGCCGGCGAGATGGTCCGCGAGCAGCTGATGCGCCAGCTCGGCAACGAACTGCCGTATGCGACCACGGTCGAGATCGAGAAGTTCGAGGTCGATGGCACGATGCTGCGGATCGGCGCGGTGATCTGGGTCGAGCGCGACGGCCAGAAGGCGATCGTGATCGGCAAGGGTGGCGAACGCCTTCGCGAGATCGGTTCCAAGGCGCGCCAGCATATGGAAAGGCTGTTCGGCGCGAAGGTCTTCCTGGAAACCTGGGTCCGGGTCCGCCAGGGCTGGTCCGACGACGAAGCCGCCCTGCGTGCATTCGGTTACCACGACTAGTCGCGCGCGGGATCGGCGATGCGGCTGACGGCCGAGCCCGCCTTTGTCCTGCACACCCGGCCGTGGCGGGAGACCAGTCTGCTGGTCGAGGTGCTCAGTGCCGCGCACGGCCGTGTCGGGCTGCTGGCGCGGGGGGTGCAGGGGGCGCGGAGGCAACCCCTGCGGGCCGCCCTGCAGCCACTCCAGTTCATCCGCTTCGACGCGCTCTGGCGGGGCGAGCTGGCGCGCCTGGTCGCCGCGGAGGCCGCCGACGTCGCGCCCAGGCTCACGGGCGAGGCCAGCCTCGGCGCGTTCTACCTCAACGAACTGACGCTGCGCCTGGCACCCCGGCAGGTGCAGCAACCCGAGCTGTTCGTGGCCTATGCGAAGGCACGCGAGCGACTGCGTGCCGGGGACGCCCTGGGCTGGATCCTGAGGCGCTTCGAGCGCGACCTGCTCGATGCCCTGGGCGTCGGGTTCGAGTGGTACTGCGACGGCGATGGCGTGGCGATCGATCCGGCGGCCCGCTATCGACTCGATCCCGAGCATGGCCCCCGCCGGCTGCTGATGGACCGGGGGCAGGCCGATCGCAGCGACGCCGCGACCGGTCGGGCGCTGCTGGCCCTGGCCGAGGACCGGATGCCCGAACGCGAGGACATGCCGGCCCTGCGACGCGCCTTGCGTGGCGTGCTCGTCCACCACCTGGGCGCGCGTGGGCTCAAGTCATGGGAGATGCTGGGTTCGCTCGCCCGATTGATGCCCGAGCCGCCCTCGCCATCGATGGATGCCGCTCAGGACGGGGGCTGATCCAGCGTTTCCCACAGGACGCGTTCGAAGCGCGATCGCAGGTCGACACGTCCCGGGTCCGCCTCCCAGGTGGCCACCGCATCCGCCAGGCGAGCGGCGCCGACGAAGCCGCAACCGGCCCGCAGGCGATGCAGACCCGCCTCGAGTGCATCCTGGTCGTCGTCGCGCCAGCAGGCCATCAGGCGCGTGCCGGTGTCCTGCAGTTCCGCCATGAACAACATGCGCAACTGCGCGACGTGCTCGGCATTGCCATTGAGCGCGCGCAAGGCCGCCGCGTCGTCCCAGAGGGGCGTGCCCGGGGCCTGCGCGGGAACCGCGTCCGGCGACGCAGGACGCGGCTCGCCGAGACCGAGCATGCGTTCGACGGCCTGCCTGAGGTCGATCGCCGCCAGTGGCTTGCGCAGGACCTGTCGGAAACCCGCGGCCAGCAGGGCCTCATGGTCGTCCGGTGCGGTCGAAGCGGTATGGGCGAGGGCGCGCGTCGACAGGCCCAGTCCCCGCAACCGCCCGAGCAATGCCACCCCATCGCCATCGGGCAGTCGCGCGTCGATCAACCAGACGTCGTGGTGGTCCCGCCGGGCCAGTTCCAGTGCGGATGCCATCGAGTCGGCATGGTCCACGAGGGCGGGGAGGGGTTCCAGCGCAGCGGCGATGAACCGCGCGGAGGTCGGGTCGTCTTCGACCAGGAGGATTCGAACGGGCGTGTCCATGGATGATCGTCTCCTTCTTCGCACGACCGGCCATGCGTCCCCCTTCGTCGTGCCGGTATGCTGCCTGCCATGTCCACGCGGATATTAAGCCTGTTTTCCCTCGCCTGCGGCCTGATGGCCGTGATCCTGCCGGATCACGCAGTCGCGCGGGCGGTGGAAATGCACGTCGCGCGCGTCGACACCGCCGTGGCCACGCTCGAGGACGTGGAGGTGCGGCTGGAGTGGTCACCGGGCGATGAGGCCGGCACCCTGCGCTTGAGGGCGCGAAGCGCGCGCGCGCCGGGGCTGGGCTATCGCTTCTCCGGGCTGGCCTGGCGCTGCCCGCTGGAGCGCGACGGCCCGGGCTGGTCCTGCGATGGCGAGCTGGTGGCGGCGGGCCTGCGTCCGGCGCGCCTCGCCGTGGCGCTGGACCCGGTCTCCACCCACGCGGTGTTGTCCGATGGCCCCTCGCGAGTGTCGCTCGATCGCGACGCGGGGAGTCCGGACCTGACCCGGATCGACCTTGCCCGCGTCCCCGTGCAATGGGCCCAGGCGCTGGCCAGCCAGGCCTGGGCGGCGGGACGCTTCGGGGGCGGCCACTTGAGCGGACAGGTACGCATCGATACCCCGGCCGATCGGCCCATGCAGGTCGATGCACGCCTGGAGGCGGATGGACTGTCGCTCGATACGCCCGACGGTCGTATCGCCGCTGAAGGCGTGGGCGCGCGCCTGGCCATCCGCGGCACCCTTGGCGAGCGCCCAGTGATCGGGGTCGACGGCGAGCTGGTGGGAGGCGAGTTGCTGTTCGGCACCACCTATGTGTCCCTTGGCCAGCGCCGGGTGGCCCTGGCGGGCGACGCGCGCGGGACCGACGAAGGGGGCTGGGCGTTCTCGCGCCTGCGCTGGCGGGACGGCGATACCCTCCAGGCCACCGGCACGGCCACGCTGGCGGCCGACGCGACGCTCGATGCGCTGGACGTGGACGTGCGCAGCGGCGACCTGGGTGCGCTCGGGCCGGCCTATCTCAGCGGCTGGCTGGGCGCCGCGGGGCTGGCGGACCTGCAGTTGGGGGGACGCGCCGACCTCCGCCTGGACCTGGATGCCGGCCAGGTCCGGCAGGCCGGGCTTCATCTCGAGGCGGGCCGGATCGACGACCCCGGGCAGCGCTTCGGGTTCCAGGGGCTGCGGGGCGACCTCGAGTTCTCCAGTACCGCGCCGGTGGACAGCGAACTGCGTTGGGACGGCGGCACGCTCTACGGGCTGGCGTTCGGACCGGCACGGCTGCCGTTCGCCAGCGGCGACGGGACGCTGCGCAGCCGCGAGCCGATCAGGCTGGCGATGCTGGGCGGGGAAGTGGTCCTGGACAAGGTGCGGATCCGTCCACCGGACGCCACGACGGGGCTGGATGTCCGCTTCGGCCTGGCCCTCGACGCGCTTGACGTCGGCACCCTCAGCGCCGCGCTGGACTGGCCCCCTTTCACGGGACGCCTGGGCGGGCGCATTCCCATGGCGCACTATGCCAACGACCGCCTCGACTTCGACGGTGGCCTGGTGATGCGACTGTTCGAGGGCGAAGTCGAAGTCTCCTCCCTGTCGATGGAGCGTCCGTTCGGCGTCGCACCGACGCTCTCGTCGGACATTCGCCTGGACGGGCTGGACCTGGAGGCGCTGACCGGTGTGTTCGGCTTCGGCAGCATCACCGGGCGCCTGCACGGGCGCATCGATCACCTGCGGCTGGTCAACTGGACGCCCGTGGCCTTCGACGCCGAGCTGCACACCGAACGGCAGCGTGGCGTGCGCCAGCGGATCAGCCAGCGCGCAGTGCAGGACTTGTCGAGCGTGGGCGACGCCTCGTTCATGGGCAGCCTGCAGGGACGCCTGATCGGCCTGTTCGACGACTTCCGCTACTCGCGCATCGGCATCGCCTGCGCGCTCGCGGACGAGGTGTGCCTGATGGACGGGCTGGGTTCAGCGGGACGCGGCTTTATTATCGTCGAGGGTGCGGGCATCCCGCGCTTGAGCGTGGTCGGCTACAACCGGCGTGTAGACTGGCCAACGCTGGTCGAACGCCTCGCGGCCATCGGCAGTGGCGATGTCGCGCCGGTGGTCGAATGAACATCATGCAAGAGCAGGAGAGATGAGAATGCGTCGTTGGATGGGACTCCCCGTGGCTGCCGTGATGCTCACGGCATGCGTGACGATCAATGTGTATTTCCCGGCCGCGGAGGCGCGCGAAGCCGCCCAGGAATTCGTGGAGAAAGTGATCGGCGACGATGCCGCGGCGCCGGAGGGCGCCGAACAGGACGGTTCGCCGGGCGCCTGGGTGCCGGACACCCGGCCGGCCGGAGCTGTGGCCGTCCTGCGTGGCGTCGATTGGTGGGCGCTGGTGGGCGTGGGCAGCGCGCATGCCCAAGGCCAGCCGGACATCACCATCAAGACCCCTGCGATCCAGGCGATCCAGGCGCGGATGGCATCGCGCTTCGAATCGCAGTTGCGGGCCGGTTTCGACGCCGGCGCGCTGGGCTTCGCCGCCGACGGCACCATCGTCGTGCGCGATGCCGCCGCATTGCCGCTCAAGGACCGCGTGGCGATCAACCAGGCGGTCGCCGACGACAACCGCGACCGCAAGGCGGTGTACCGCGAAGTCGCGGTCGCCAATGGCCACCCCGAGTGGGAGTCGCAGATCCGCGACGTGTTCGCCAGGCAATGGGTATCCAGCGCCCGCAAGGGCTGGTGGTACCAGAGCGGCGGCGGCTGGAAGCAGAAGTAGGCATCGAGCGACCCGAGCACCCGACGGCCCGCCTGTGCGGGCCGTCTGCGTTGTGGGGACGTGTCGACGGGCCGCGCAGGGCCTCATCTGCGACAATGGACGGCTCCGCCCCAGCGAGCCAGAAGCCAGCCCGTGGCCCGAATCGACCAGACCCCGTTTGAAGCCGTCATCACCGACCTGACCCACGACGGTCGGGGCGTGGCGCGCCGTCCCGATCCCCGCGACCCGGAGGGCGGCGGCAAGGCCGTGTTCGTCTCGGGTGCGTTGCCCGGCGAGCGCGTGATGGCCGTGCAGACCCGCCGCCACCGCAGCTTCGACGAAGCGCGCACCGAGACCGTCCTTGAGGCCGCCCCGGAGCGCGTCGAACCGCGTTGCCCGCACTTCGGCACCTGTGGAGGCTGCGCGCTGCAGCACTATGCCGAGGACAAGCAGATCCTCGCCAAGCAGCGTGTCCTGGCCGAGAACCTGGAGCGCATCGGCCATGTCGCGCCCGCGCGATGGTTGCCGCCGCTCACCGATGCGGCCTGGGGCTACCGCCGCAAGGGGCGCCTGTCGGTCCGCCGGGTCGAGAAGAAGGACAAGACCCTGGTCGGCTTCCGCGAGACCGATCCGCGTTTCGTCGCCGACCTGCGCGAATGCCATACGGTGATCCCCCGCATCGGTGGCAAGCTCGAGGCGCTTTCTTCGCTGGTCGATGGCCTGCAGGCACGGCGCGACATCCCGCAGATCGAATTCATCGCCGGCGATGACGCCGTCGCCCTGACCTTCCGCCACCTGTCGCCGTTGGGGGACGAGGACCGCGCGGCGCTGGTGGCCTTCGCCAAGGCCCACGATTTCGCCATCTTCCTGCAGCCCGGTGGCGTCGACAGCGTCCATCCGCTGTATCCCGACGAGGTGCCGCTGTCGTTCCACCTCGAGGACTGGGACATCGAACTGAGGTTCAGGCCGCTGGACTTCATCCAGGTCAACGCCGGCCTCAACCGCAAGATGATCCATCACGCGTTCGACCTGCTCGAACCGAAGGCCGACGAGCGCGTGCTGGACCTGTTCGCCGGGCTCGGCAACTTCACCCTGCCGCTGGCGCGCCGCGTGCGCGAGGTGGTGGGCGTGGAGGGCGACGCGGGCCTGGTGCAGCGCGCCCGCGAGAATGCCGCGCACAACGGCATCGACAATGCGCGCTTCTTCGCCGCCGACCTGGCCAAGGACCTGTCGTCGGAGCCGTGGATGCGCGAGGGCTTCGACACGCTGCTGCTCGACCCGCCGCGCTCGGGCGCCGACTTCGTGCTGTCCGTGCTGCCCCTCAAGCAGTTCAAGCGCATCGTCTACGTCAGTTGCCATCCGGCCTCGCTGGCCCGCGATGCCGGCTACCTGGTCAACGAGAAGGGCTGGAAGCTGAAGGCCGCCGGCGTCATGGACATGTTCCCGCACACCGCGCACGTCGAATCCATCGCCTTGTTCGAGCCGGGCTGAGGGGCAGGGCATGGGCATCGAGATCGAGCGCAAGTTCCTGGTCACCGGCGACGCATGGCGCGCGCAGGCCGACGAGGTGGTGACGATGGCGCAGGGCTATCTCAACGACCTGGCGGCGATGGAAGCCGTGGGGGGCGCCGCCGCGGCGATGAAGGCCTCGGTGCGGGTGCGCATCGCCGGCGATGCCGCCTTCCTCAACATCAAGTCCCGCGAGCTTGGCCACACCCGGCAGGAGTTCGACTACGCCATTCCCGTGTCCGATGCCCGCGATCTGCTCGCCCTCTGCGTGGGTGGGCGGATCGAGAAGCGTCGCCACCGGATCGCCGCTGGTGCGCATGCGTGGGAAGTCGACGAATTCCTCGGCGAGAACGCCGGCCTGGTCGTCGCGGAGATCGAACTGGCCGATGCGGACGAAGCGTTCGAGAGGCCCGGATGGCTGGGCGCGGAAGTCACCGACGCCGTCCGCTACTACAACCTCGCC
>JAUIJO010000084.1 GCA_030431185.1 Gammaproteobacteria bacterium
GAGGACAGTGATACGCCCGCCCAGGTCAAGACCGCGGTGTCGGGTTACCTGCCCAAGGTCAAGGCGCAGCACGACCTCATGCGCGATCGCAAATGGGCCATGAAGGCCGCGCACTGATCCAATGACGCGCCGTGTGTCCGGCGATGGGCGCCGGGACTCGCTCCAGCAGCAATTCCCCGCTTGGCGCCATGCCCCGGGAACGCCCACGCCACGACCGATGGCGGCCGGTCCGTGATCCCGGACGGCATTGAATCGACACAGGATCAACATCAGGACGCCGACCCGCGAGGGTCGGCGTTCCTGCGTTGCGGGATGCAAGTGCCGGGCGCCCGCATTGGATCGCGCGCGCGGGGACCCGTCGCGCGAATCAGTCGTCGCTGATCGGCATCGCTTTGAGGGTGAAGGCACCCAGGGCGTCCTCGCCCGATCCCAGCGAATTGACGCGGACGGTGTAGTCGCCACCGGCGCTCACGCTGGTGACGATCAGGGCGTTGGTGTCGTCGTCGCCACGGTCGTCGTTCTGGGAGACCACCTCGCCATCGGGCCCGAACAGGATCAATACCGGATCGACGTCGTCGGACTTGGCGCTGATGGCGACCAGCTGGTCGGCCTTGAGCACCAGGCGGTAGTCCTGGCTGCGGCCGCCGCCGTCGCTGGGCCGTGCGTTGCGGTCGAAACGGCCTTCGACCGAACGGCCCATGGCCAGTTCGGTGTCGGCCGCATGGGCCGTGCCGACGGCGAGGACGGAGAGGATGAGGCTGGAAAACAGGGCTGCGCGCACGCGGACTCCTTATCGATGTATGTCACGAGATGAAGAAAAGGCGCGCCCGGCCGGAGAGCCGGGCGCGCCTTCATTATGCGCGCCCTGTTCAGCCAGGGCGGCGCCGGTTCAGGCCGCGGGCTTGCGGAAGCGCAAGGTCATGCGGTCGCTTTCGCCGATCGCCTCGTACTTGCCGGCATCGGCTTCGTCATGGCGGTTGCTGGGCGGCAGCGTCCAGACGCCATTCGGATGGTCGGCGGTGTCGTCCGGGTTGGCGTTGACCTCGCTCTTCTCGACGAGTTCGAAGCCCGCTTTCCCGGCCAGTTCGATCACCAGCGCCTCGGTCATGTAGCCGGACTTCTTCATGGTCTCCAGGTCGGTGCCGGGCCGGGCGCGATGCTCGACCACGCCCAGGGTGCCGCCCGGCTTGAGGACGTCGAAGAACGCCTGGAAATACGCCTCGCCGTTGTCGTTGTTGACCCAGTTGTGGACGTTGCGGAAGGTCAGCACGGCGTCGGCGGAGCCCGCGGGACCGAACTGCGGCGCCTTCGGGTCGAACGCGCGCCACTCGGCCTGGTCGTAGGCGGCGGGGGCTGCGGCGACCTTCTCGCGCAGCCTGGCGTTGGCCTTGTCGTAATAGTCTGAGGCGCCGTCGGCCCAGATCGCGCCGACGTAGTGGCCGCCGTCGCGCAGGTAGGGCGCCAGGATCTCGGTGTACCAGCCGCCGCCGGGGGTGATCTCGACGACGGTCTGGCCCCGTTCGATACCGAAGAACGCCAGCGTTTCGGCCGGATGCCGCGCGCTGTCGCGGGCGACGTTGGCCGGGTCGCGCCAGTCGCCGGCGATGACCGTGGCGAGCCTGTCCGCGGGCACGGTGGCGGCGTCGTCCATGGCGTCGTCGGCCGGGGCCGGGGCGGCCTCGGCGGCCGGCGCGCTGGCGGTGTCGGCGTCGGGCTGCGCGTTGCAGGCGGCGAGGATCGGCAACAGCAGCGCGCTGGCGAGGGCAGTGGTCAGGACACGTTGCATCGGCGGGACTCCAGTGGACGGGGCGCCCAGCCTACCCCAGCAGGCGCGCGCCCGCGCGTGCGCGGGCCTTGCCCAGGCTCAGGCAGCCGCGTCGAGGCGCCGGCCGTACTCCAGCGCCTGCGCATGCAGCCATTCGCGGAAGGCCAGCAGGCCGGTGTGGTCGGCCGAGCGCGGCGGGTAGACCAGGAAGTGGGCGTAGTGGGTCCGCATGCGCGCATTGCTCAGGCGCACCAGCTGGCCCGACTCGATCAGCAGGCGCGCGCGGGTCAGCCGGCCGAGGCTGACGCCCACGCCACTGGCCGCGGCGCGCGTCAGGCTCTCGGTATCGTCGAAATTGGCCACATAGCGCTTGGGCGCGGTGCCGCCGAACTCGGCGAACCAGGCCAGCCACTGCTCGTGCCCGTCGTCGGGTTCGCCCAGCAGGGGCCAGCTGCCCAGTTCGGCCAGGCGCGGCGTGCCGAGGCGGGCGACCAGTTCCGGGCTGGCGACGGGCGCGACCCACTCGTCGAACAGGTGCTCGCTGACCACGCCCGGCCAATCTCCCTTGCCGATCCGCATGGCGGCGTCGACGTGGCGATCGCGGTCGAAGTCGACGACCGCGGCGGTCGACTGCAGGTTGATCTGCACCTTCGGGTGGGCCGCGAGGAAGTCTCCCAGGCGGGGAATCAGCCAGGCCGAGGCGACGGAAGGCGTCACGCTGATCGTCAGCACCTCGTCGTGGCGCGGGCCATACGGTCGCAGCGCCTGTTCCAGCGCTTCCAGGTGCGGTGCGACCCGCGACAGCAGGTGCTGGCCATCGGCGGTGAGCTTGACCCCGCGCGAGTTGCGCTCGAACAGGCGCCGGTCCAGGCGCTCCTCGAGACCGCGGATCTGGTGGCTGAGCGCACTGACGGTGAGGTGCATCGACTCGGCCGCGCGGGTCAGGTTGCCGGCGCGGGCGGCGGCGGCGAAACCGAGCAGGGCATGCAGGGGCGGGCGGGCCAAGCGATCCTCCAGGCTTGAATGAAATTCAAGGTCGGCTTGCGTAAATGTCGCTTTTTACTGCAACACGGCAGGGATATCTTGCACTCCACCCCACGAAGCTGTCCACGAAGGACGGCCGCAACCACAGGAGTCCCGCCATGAGTATCTACAAGGATCTGCTGTTCCTGCACGGGCACGTCTTCGACCCCTCGATCCTCGCCGACGTGGTTCCCGCCCCCCCGGCGGAAGCGCCCGCCGAACCCGCGCGCGCGCCCGCAAGCCGCGCCCGCCGCCCGCGTCCGACCGCGCCGCTCGCCTCCACGCCGGCCGCGCCGCTCGACTGCTGCGCCTGAACCCGTCCCGCGCCGCCCCGGCGGGCATGGCCCGACGTGGGCCCGCACGGCCTCAGGCGGCCGGCGCGGGCGCCCGGGGCTGGAAATCCAGCACGGTCGTGGTGCCCTGGCCATGGTCGGAGGCGATGTGCAGGTTCCAGTCCAGGTGCTCGCAGAGCCGGGCGATCAGGGTCAGGCCGATGCCGCCGCCGTCGTCGCTGCCGCCCTCGCGGGCCATCCGGGCGTAGATCGCGCTGATCTCCTCCGGGGACATGCCATGGCCCGGGTCTTCGATCACCACCCGGGCCGGTCGCTCCAGTCGCACGCTGATCCGGCCGCGGTCGCTGTTCTCGATGGCGTTGCGCAGCAGGTTGCCGATCGCCGCCTGCACGATCGGCAAGGGCGCCCGCAGCGATACCCGGGGCAGGTCGGCCACGTCGATGGCCAGGGCCTTGCCTTCGGCCAGGTGGCGATGCTGGCTGACGATCTCGGGCAGGAGCGCGTCCAGGTCGATCCGCTCGGACGTGTCCGACAGGCGCGCGGGGTCCTTGGCCAGCACCAGCAGCAGGGACACCAGTTGTTCCACTTCGCGGGCGGTGCGCTGGATGCGTTCGAGCTGGCCCCGCGTGGCGTCCGGCACGCCGGGTTCGCGCGCTGCCAGGGTGGCGGCGCCCGCGATCACCGCGATCGGCGTGCGCAGCTCATGGCTGGCCTGGTTGATGAACCCGCGCTCGCGCTCGACGAAGCGGGCATTGCGGTCGAGGAAGTTGTTGAAGGCATCGCCGATGACGGCGACTTCGTGGCTGGCATGCGCAGGCACGGGCACGCGCTGGCCGGGCCGGTCCGGTTCGATCGCGCCGATGCGCTCGGCGATGGTGTCCAACGGTCGTGTCAGGCGGGCCACGATCCAGCCGATCGCGCACGTCGCCAGCAGCAGCGTGGTCAGTGCAGCGGCGATGATCACCGCCGCCAGCTCGCGTTCGCGGGCCTCCAGCGGCTCGGCGTCGAGGGCGAGCATCACCGGGCGGTCGTCGACGTCGCGCACCAGCAGGACGGTGTCGCGCCCCTCGACCAGGATGTCGTCGTGCAGGCCCGGGCCGTACCCCGTCAGCGTGGGGGGGATCGGCTTGCCCTCCGGTCCGCCATACAGGGCGATGTTGTCGGAATCCACCCAGCGGTACCCCGGCTCGTCCCGGTAACGCGCCAGCAGGTGGTCCAGCTCGCCATCGAGCAGCGTCTTCCAGACGATGCGCTCGACATACTCGTTGACCACCAGTCCCTGGAAGATCACCGCCACCGACAGCACCGCCATCGAGGCGACCACGGCCAGCAGGATCTTGTTGCGCAGGCGGGCCCGACGCCAGGCGGGGGCGGGCGATTCAGCGGCCATGGGCGGCCTCCCCGGAATCGCCGGGCACCGCGATCCGGTAGCCGACCCGCGGCAGGGTCTGGATGAGCTTGGTGTCGAACGGGCCATCCACGCTGCGGCGCAGCTCGTAGACATGGGATCGCAGCATGTCGCCGTCGGGCGGTTCGTCGCCCCACAGCGCATGCTCCAGTCGCTCGCGTGACACCGCCGCCGGGCTGGCCTCCATCAGCGCCGCCAGCAGTTTCCGGCAGGCCGGATACAGGTGGACCGCATGCCCGCCGCGCGTGGCCTCGAGCGTATCCAGGTCGAGCCGCAGGTCGCCCACCTCCAGCACGCGTCGCCGCGCGCGGCCCCGTGCCCGCAGCACGAGAGCTTCCAGGCGTATCTCCAGCTCGGCCAGTTCGAAGGGTTTGGTGAGGTAGTCGTCGGCCCCGGCCCGGAAGCCGGTGATCTTGTCGGGAAGCTCGTCGCGTGCGGTCAGCATCAATACCGGCACGTCGCGCCCGGCCTCGCGCAGCGCGCCGACGACCGCGGGGCCGTCCATGCGCGGCAGCATCCAGTCGAGCACGATCGCGTCGAAGGCCTGGGTCACCGCCAGGTGCAGGCCGGTCACCCCATCGGGCGCGGCATCGAGCTCATGGCCGCGTGCCTCGAAGTAGTCGAAGAGGTTGGCCATCAGGTTCCGGTTGTCTTCCACCACCAGCAGGCGCATCGAGGTGTCCAGGGCATCAGGGGAGTACAGCGGTCGCCGGGCGGGGGCACGCGCGGCCGCGGCGCCGTGCCGGTCGATCGGCGACCCGAGGATGAGCCCCGGGGCGCGGCGCTGCAACCGGCTGCGAAGACGCGTCGCGTCTTGCCTCGCGCCGGGAAAAGTCCCGGCGGACAGGCGCGCCTCGATGCATCCCAAGCGGTCCTCGCCCCCATCGAGCGACGGAACCGGGTCTCGCGTCGCGGAGGCGAGCGGGCGCGCGTGCACCGGTCCGGTCCGACGACGTCGATGCGCACAGTGTAGGACGAGGCGTGTCGGAAGCACGTCGGAACGGTTCGGGCGGTGACGCGGGCGTGCGCGTGCCGCGCACCCGGCAGCCGCGACGCCGGGGCGATTAACGCCAAGCGAATGGGCTTCCGACCGTTGTCCGACATCGCGGCCGCGAGGATGGCGCCCATCCACGCTCCAGCGCCCTTGTCCGAACCGGAATGAATACTCACGGCCAGCCTCCCCGAAGCCTCCGCGGCGGATCCGCCGGCTGGCTCCTGCCCGCCACCTGGGCCGCCCCCGGGGAGGTCGGCGCGTTCGAAGGCATGCCCCGCGCGCCCGGCTTCAAGCGGCGCCACGTCGGCGTGCCGCTGCTGCTGTTCCTCGCGCTGGCCCTGCTGACCATGGCCCTGCAGGGCGACACCTGGTTCGCCGACCGCCTGTTCGCCTGGGAAGGCGGCCGATGGGCCCTGCGCGATGCCTACCTCACGCAGACGGTGTTGCATCGTGGCGGGCGCGACCTCAGCGCGATGCTATGGCTGGCCGTGCTCGCCGCGTGGCTGGTGGCCTGCGTGCGACCGGGCGGCGCGGCCTGGCGCAAGCCGCTGGCCTACCTGTTGGTGGCCACCGTCGCGGCGACCTTGACGGTGTCCACGCTCAAGGGCTTCACCGGCATGGACTGTCCCTGGGACCTGACCCGCTACGGCGGTTCGCTGCCCTTCGTGGGCCTGTTCGACGCGCGGCCCCCCGGGCTCCCCGCGGCCGCCTGCTTTCCGGCCGGCCATGCCAGCGGTGGCTATGCCTGGCTGGCCTCCTACTTCTTCCTGCGTCGCGCCTGGCCGCGCGCACGGTACTGGGGGCTCGCCCTGGGCATGAGCATGGGCCTGCTGTTCGGCCTCGCCCAACAGGTTCGCGGCGCGCACTTCATGTCGCACGACGTCTGGGCCGCGGCCCTGTGCTGGTTCGTGGTGCTGGGCGTGTACCTGATGTTCTGGCCGGCCGGCGGCGCGACCGGAGGGGCGAGCGTTCCATGAGCACGCTTCCTCCCCTGCGCGCCGCCAAGCGCCATCGCGGGGCCGTCCGCGCCGATTCGTCGATGGGGTCGATGCGGGCCTGGCGCCTGCCGGCCCTGCGCTTGCCGGTGTTCCGCCTCTCGAGCGAGCAGCTGGCGTTGCTGGCGAGCCTGTTCTTCGCCGCCGCCTGCAACACGACGTTCTTCAGCGCGGCCATCGGCAGCGGCAGCCTGCACGGCGCCAGCGGCTGGATGGTCGGCGTCAGCCTGTTCGTCGCGATCGCCGCGCTGCACTTCATCCTGTTGTCGGTGCTGTTCACCCGGTGGACCGCCAAGCCGGTCCTGGTGGCCCTGCTGCTGGTCACGGCGCTGGCCGTGCACTTCATGCGCGACTACACGGTGTACTTCGACACAGACATGATCCACAACATCCTGCACACCGACCGCGACGAGTCCGCCGAACTGGTCACCGCCAGCCTGCTGCCCACCCTGCTGCTGCTCGGGGTGCTGCCGTCCCTGTTCGTGTGGCGGGTTCGCCTGCGCCGGCGGAGCTGGCTCCGGTCCCTGTCCATCCGGCTGGCCTGCATCGCGCTCGCGGTGTTCGTGGCGGCCGGGGCGACGCTGGTGTCGTTCCAGGGGGTGTCCTCGCTCATGCGCAACCATCGCGAGCTGCGCCACCTGATCACCCCCGGCAACTTCATCGTGTCGCTGGCGCGCGTGGCCGTTGAAGGCACTGCGAGGCCCAAGGGTCCGAAGAAGCCGGTCGGCCTCCACGCCGCCGTCGTCGGCCGGCCACCCGGCGCGCGGCCGCGCCTGCTGGTCGTCGTTGTCGGCGAGACCGTGCGCGCGCAGAACTGGGGCCTCAACGGATATGCGCGCCAGACCACGCCGGCCCTGGCACGCATCGACCCGGTCAACTTCAGCGATGTCGCCTCGTGCGGGTCCAACACCGAAGTGTCGCTGCCCTGCATGTTCTCGCCCTACGGTCGCCGCGACTACGACAAGGCGCTCATCGAAGGCTCCGAGTCGGTCCTGCACGTGCTCGAGCATGCGGGGATACCGACGCGATGGGTCGACAACCAGAGCGGTTGCAAGGGCGTCTGCGATGACCTGTCCCATACCTCATGGGCACACGCCAGCGACCCCGTCCTGTGCGACGGCAAGCGTTGCCTCGACGGCATCCTCGCGCAGGGCCTGGACGCGGCGACCGAAGGCCTGCAGGGTGACGCGGTGGTCGTGCTGCACGAACTGGGCAATCACGGGCCGGCCTACTACGCCCGCTATCCGGACGATGCCCGCGTGTACACGCCCGACTGCCGGAGCGAGGAGCTCGCGCACTGCAGCCGCGAGCAGATCGTCAACAGCTACGACAACGCCATCCGCTACACCGACAGCGTGCTGGCCAACCTGATCGCGCGCCTGCAGGCCGACACGACGCGCGACACCGCGCTGATCTACGTGTCCGACCACGGCGAATCGCTCGGCGAGGATGGCGTCTACCTGCACGGCCTGCCCTATTCGATCGCCCCCCGCACCCAGGTCCGCGTGCCGATGGTGATGTGGCTCTCGCCGGGCATGCAGGCCAGCCGTGGGGTGGACGTGGACTGCCTGCGCGCCGGATCCTCGCGCCCGGTCAGCCACGACAACCTGTTCAGTACGATCCTCGGCCTGATGCAGGTGCAAACCCCGGAATATCGCGCAGGCATGGACCTGTTTCATCCCTGCGTGGGGACGCCGGCGGCCTGAGCGCCGCGCGCGCGTTGCCGCGCCGATGGCGGAAAATGGGTAGGATTCCCCGGTGGTCGCCCCCGACCAGCCCGGTTCCCGGGCCGGGGCCGGCACGACTGCCTTGGGGAAGCACATGTCGCAAAGAGTCCTGATCATCCTGCTGTCGTTGACCCTGGGCCTGGTCAGCGGCGCGTTCGGTTTCTCGCTGATCGTCGGCAAGCGCCACGCCGAGGCGCTGGAGGCCGCGCGGACCGAGGCGCGCGAAGCGGGTGTCGCGGAAGGGCGCGAGGCCGCCCAGAAGGCGCTGGACGAGGAGCTGGCGGCGCTCAAGCCGGTCGTCTTCAACGAAGCCCCGGAGGCGGAGAACAAGCCCGGCGGCGTCGAGTTCGAGTACGAATACGTGCCGGCCAAGAGCGAGGCGCTCGAGCCCTTCCACCAGATGGCGGTGGAGGCGGACCTGCTGCACCACCAGCCCGAAGTCCAGGCGATCGATGGCATGTTCATGCTGCCGCGCCCGATCAAGTACCTCACCGCGGAGTGCGGCAGCGTGGACGCGTTCTACTCCGCCGAACGCGGCGAAGTGGTCATGTGCTACGAGACCATGCAGGTGCTGCTCGAGCGCGGTCGCGAACTCGCCGCGGCCAACGAGCTCGGCGAGGATTTCGCCCAGCGCTACCTGGACGCCAACGTGCGCTTCATCCTCCTGCACGAGACCGGCCATGCCCTGATCGCCATGCTCGAGATCCCGATCACCGGGCGCGAGGAGGACGCGGTGGACCAGCTCGCGACCACGCTGATGCTGCGCTTCGCCGGGATCACGGAACCGACCGCGGTGGTGGCCGAGAACCTGCGCATGGCCTCCAACTGGTTCCTGGCGCGCAGCGCCGGCAAGTACAACCTCGATGTCTACGCCGACCAGCACGCGCTCGGGGAGCAGCGCTACTTCAACCTGCAGTGCATGCTCTACGGCAGCGATCCGGCGAGGTACCTGGACATCGTCACCGGCGGCGACCTGCCCGAAGCCCGCGCAAAGGGGTGTCCGGAGGAGTCGCGCCGGGTCAGCCGCGCCTGGTTGCGCCTGTTGCTGCCCTACGTGGCGCCGAAGTACCAGATGAGCGAGGAAAAGGCCGAGCGCCTGTTCGAACAGCGCAAGCAGGAAAGCGGCAAGGACGTGGACATGCCGTACATGCGCTGACCCTTTGGCGGGGCGGGGCGGGGCGGGACGGTGGCGGGCCGGGCAGGGCGCAGGCGCCCCCCGGCGCTTGGCGCTCCGCGCTCTGGATAGCGGATTCGAACGACCGGGTGGAGCCCGTCGCGACGCGTGACGGCGCACGTCCCGTGCGGGCGCCGTGTCGCCCGCGGAAATCCGCGCCTCCCGGTGATGCCTCCGCCCCAGGATCCCCCTGTACGCCGGGCGCTGCCCGCGCGGGCCATCGTATTGCCGCCGCTCGCCTCGCGCTGATACACTTAAGAATCATTCTCAGTTGCATCGCAGGCGCGACACCCGGGCGGGTGGGCGCCCGCGGCCTGCACGTGACCCACGGAAGGGTCGGTCCACCCCCGCGCTTCCCGAGGTTCCCGATGCCCGCCGGCCGTCTTCCCGTTTCTTCCGCCTTGCTCCGCAACGCCCTTTCCCTGGCCCTGGCCGCCGGCCTCAGCGGCGGTGCCGCCGCCGCGCATGCGCAAACCGTGCCGGCGTCGACGGCCGCCACCGACCTGGACGCGGTCGAGGTGCGGGCGCCCATCGCCCCCAGCAGCGACACCGCCACCAAGACCGACACGCCGATCCGGGAGATCCCGCAGTCGATCTCGGTGGTGACCGCCGAGCAGATGCGCGAGCGCGCCATCCACGGCGTCGAGGAGGCCGTGTGGTTCGTCGCAGGCGCCCAGGGCGGCGGTTACGGCAACGACTCGCGCAGCGACTGGTTGCTGGTGCGCGGGTTCACGCCGGCGCGCTACCTCGATGGCCTGGCCCTGGCCGACGGCTCGGGCACCGGGATCACCCGCATCGAGCCCTATGCGCTCGAGCGCGTGGAAGTCCTCAAGGGGCCGTCGTCGGTGTCCTATGGCGCGATGCCGCCGGGCGGCATGGTGAACTACGTGAGCAAGCGCCCGACCGCGGAGGCGCTGCGCGAGGTCGAATTGCAGGCCGGCGCCTTCGACATGTACCAGGCGGCGGTCGATTTCGGCGGCCCGCTCACCGACGACGGCACCTGGCGTTACCGCCTCACCGCGCTGGCGCGCAACAGCGACGACCCGGTCGACTACATATTCGACGACCGTTACTACGTCGCCCCGGCGCTGACCTGGCAGCCCGACGCGGCCAGTTCGCTCACCCTGCTGGCGTCGTACCAGAAGGCCGAGACCATGTCCGGCGCCGGCTTCCTGCCGGCCGAGGGCACGCTGTTGCCGAACCCGAACGGCAAGATCCCGTCCAACCGCTTCACCGGCGAGCCGGATGCCAACGACTACGACAAGACCCGCAGCGCGCTGGGCTACGAGTTCCGCCACGACTTCGGCGACGCCACCCGCTTCCAGCAGAGCGTGCGCTACGCCCGCACCGAGGTCGAGACGGGTCCTTCGGTCGGTCCCTTCGGTTACCTGGGCGACCAGCGCACGCTGTTCCGCTACCTGTTCCCGACCGAGGAGCGCTCCGACAACCTCGCGATCGACAACAACCTGCAGTTCGCCTTCGATACCGGCCGCGCGAGCCACGTGGTGCTCGCGGGCATCGACTGGCGCCGTGGCGAGAACGACTACGCATCGGCCTTCAGCTTCGACGCGCCGCCGCTGGACGTGTTCGACCCGGTCTACGGCGCGCCAGTGGTCCGGCCCGACTACACCAGCCACACCGTGCAGACCCAGGGCCAGGTCGGCGCCTACGTCCAGGACCAGGTCAAGATCGATCGCTGGGTCGTGACGCTGGGCGGCCGCCAGGACTGGGTCGGCACGGACACGAAGGACCGGATCAACGGCGGACGCGCGCACCAGAGCGACGAGAAGTTCAGCGGCCGCGTCGGCGTGAACTACCTCTTCGACGGCGGATGGGCGCCGTACGCGGGCTACTCGCAATCGTTTCAGCCCACCGTCGGCACCGATTTCGACGGCAACGCCTTCGTGCCGACCACGGGCGAGCAGGTGGAGGTCGGCCTCAAGTTCCAGCCGGCGAACGGCCGCCTGCTGGCCACCGTGTCGGCCTATGAACTGCGCCAGCAGAACACGCTCGTCGTCGACCCCAACCACACCCTGTTCCAGATCCAGCAGGGCGAGGTGACCGTGCGCGGCGCCGAGCTCGAGGGGCGCTGGAACGCCGGCAATGGCCTGAGCCTGTCCGGCGCGTATGCGTACATCGACTCCGAGGTGACCGAGACCACCGACCCGCTGTCGCTGGGCACCGAGATCCCCTTGCAGCCGCGGCATGCGGCGTCCCTGGGCGCGGACTACACGATCCCCTACGGTGTCCTGGCCGGCCTCGGCTTCGGCGGCGGCGTGCGCTACACCGGCGAACACTATGGCGATGCCTACAACGAGTGGCAGACGCCCTCGTACACCCTGTTCGACGCGGCGGTGCACTACGACGTCGGCAATTGGCGCCTGCAACTCAATGCCAGCAACCTGACCGACAAGGAATACATCAGCGTCTGCAACAGCGCCGCGTGGTGCTACTAC
>JAUIJO010000085.1 GCA_030431185.1 Gammaproteobacteria bacterium
CCAGTTTGAGCAGCAGGCCCACCGCCAGCGGGCGCAGCTCGTCGCGCGGCAGGGCCAGCCGCACCGACAGGCCGATCGTCAGCATGGCCAGCGGCAACAGGGCGTCGGAGAGCTTCTGCAGGCCACCGGCGATCCAGTGCGGCGGCTCGGCCGGCATCACGCTGAACCCGACCAGCAGCGCCCACAGGGGTGGAAAACGCAGGATCCGCAGGACCACTTCGCGCGGACTGGGCGTATGTTCGCCGCCGTAGCGTGCCAGCACCCAGAGTCCGAACGTCGACAGGATCACGAAGGCGCCGAACTGGTCGTAGACCACCGCGTAGGGCAGCCCCGCCTCGCCCACCAGCGCGCGCACCAGCGGATAGCCCAGGTAGCTGGTGTTGCTCAGCGCGACGGTCAGCAGCAGGACCGCGTGTTCGTCGCGGCGGAACGCCAGCCAGCGCGAGGCCAGGCCGACCAGCAGCACGGTCGCGACCAGCAGCAGCCAGGGCACCGCGACCACGCCGAGCAGCGCGGGTTCGAGCACCAGGCGCGGCGCATAGCGCAGCACGGCCGCCGGCAGGCAGACATAGAGGACCACCAGGTTCAGGACCTGCGGCGCGTCGCCGGGCAGCACCCTGAAGCGCTGGAATGCGTAGCCCAGCGCCAGCATCGCCAGTACCAGGGCGAAGGCATCGAAGGCCATCGGGCGCATCCGTTGGAGGGAGTGGCCATCCTCGCCGGCAGGCGCGATGGGCTCAAGTAGACGTTCCGACCGCCGACCACGGCGCGGCGGACGCTATCATGGGCGTTCGACACGGAAGCCCTGCCTGATGAGCGAACTGCAAGACCTGGTCGCGCTGATCCGCGCCAACACCCCCCTGATCGTCATCGAGACCCGCGATGAAGCGCGCGTGGTGGAGCTGTTCCGCCAGGCGCTGATGCAGGTCTGGCGCGCGATGTACCGCTGGTCGATCACCGAGGGCCTGCGCCGGATCGACATCGACCGCGAGGACGCGGCCGAGGGCGCACCGGACATGTCCAGCACCATGGCCAGCATCCGCGCGGCCGGCCAGCGCGGCGTCTACCTGCTGTTCGACGCCCACCCCTTCCTCGGCGCGGCGATGACCCAGCGCCAGGTGCGCGAGATCATCGACCGCCGCGGCAGCCAGCCGCACGTGCTGGTGCTGGTCGGCCACGTGGTCGAGCTGCCGCCGGAACTGGAGTCACTCGCGGTGCGCTACCGTCCGCGCCTGCCCGACGCCAATGCCCTGCTCAAGCTGGTGCGCCAGCAGGCCGAGGACTACGCGCGCGAACACGGCGGCAAGCGGGTGCAGGTCGACGGCGAGGCCGTGCAGCAGATCGTCCGCGACGGCGCACTGGGCGCCGACGACCTGCCCGAACTGGCCAAGCTGAAGTTCGAACTGCTCAGCCGCAGCGGGCACCTGCACTACGAATACGACAGCGCGCGCATGGACGATGTCGCCGGGGCGCGACGCCTGAAGCGCTGGGTCGAACAGCGCCGCGGCGTGTTCGCCAGCGGCGAGGCGCCGCCCGGCCTGGACCTGCCCAAGGGCATGTTGCTGCTGGGCGTCCAGGGCTGCGGCAAGTCGATGCTGGCCAAGGCCGTGGCCAGTGGCTTCGGCGTGCCGCTGGTGCGGCTCGACATCGGCGCGCTCTACAACAAGTTCCATGGCGAGACCGAACGCAACCTGCGCGAAGCGCTCGACGCCGCCGAGCGCCTCGCGCCCTGCGTGCTGTGGATCGACGAGATCGAGAAGGGCATCTCCGCCGACGACAGCGACGGCGGGGTGTCGCGTCGCGTCCAGGGCCACCTGCTGACCTGGATGGCCGAACGCAACTCACGCGTGTTCATCGTGGCCACCGCCAACCAGGTCGACGCCCTGCCGCCGGAGCTGTTGCGCAAGGGGCGCTTCGACGAGGTGTTCTTCGTCGACCTGCCCGATGCCGACAGCCGGCAACAGTTGTTCGCGCTGCACCTGCGCAAGCGCATGCTGGACCCTGCGCGCTTCGACCTGGGCGGGCTGGCCGGCGCCAGCGACGGCTTTTCCGGCGCGGAGATCGAACAGGCCATCGTATCGGCCCTGTACGCGGCGCACGCCACCGGCGCCGCGCTCACCGATTTCAGCCTGCGTGCCGAGCTCAAGCAGGCGCGTCCCCTGTCGGTGCTGATGGCCGAACAGGTCGAGGCGCTTCGCGAGTGGGCGCGGGGCCGGACGGTGCCGGCGGACTGAGTCCGCACGCACCGCTCGCGGCACCGATCACTCGCCGCCGGCGTCCGCGCCCTCCGGCGCGGGCTCGTCCACCTTCTCCATCGGCAGCACGATGACCTTGCCGTTCCATTTGCGGTCCTCGGCCTGCCAGTAGCGTTCGGTCGACCAGCGATGGGCGGCGTAGTAGACGCGGGCACGCGGGAGCGCGCCGCTCCGGGAGCCGGTGTCGAGGAACTCGATGCGATCCAATGTCGCGCCGACGCGGCTGCCGGTCGCATCGGCCAACGCCCGGCGGATGGCCCAGTCCGTGCGTGCCTGCGCCACGTCGTCGCCGTACTCGGCGTACAGCGACGGACCGACCTCCAGCGCCCGTCGTCGCTCGGCTTCGCCCAGCTCCAGCCACATCTTCTCGCGCACGCGCAGGAGGTCCTCGTAGCCGCGCTCGGCAGCGAGGTCGCTCCACACGTAGGCCAGCGCGCGGTCGCGCCCGGTGCCCACCCCATGCCAGTACATCAGGCTGAGCGAGTGCTGCGAGAACTTGTCCGCGTAGCGTGCAGCGAGCCGGAACTGCTCGAACGCGCGTCCGGCCTGGTCGAGTTTCAGCGAACGCAGCGCTCGCACGCGCCACAATTCGTTCGGGTGGTCGGTCGCCATGGCTTCGGCCCGGTCGAGCTGGGTGAATGTCAGCTCTCCCAGCTGCGGCACCACCGCTTCGCGACCGCCCGGAGGCGGGTCCGGCTGCGCGGATGTCGCCGTGGCGACCCCCAGCAGGAGGGCGCAGGCGAGCGGAAGGGGTTTCGGGGAACGGCGCATGGCGAGCTCCGGCCACGGGGCTTCCGGTGTACACCCGCGGCTTTCCCCGCGTCAAACAGCCGTGCGGCGAGTCAGGCGGCCGCGAGGTCGAAGGAGATGCTGATGCGTTCGCCACTGCCCCGGTAGGGCAAGGTGCGATGGAACAGGTAGGACGGGAACAGCAACAGGTCGCCGACGCGCGGGCATTCCAGTCGCAGGGCCGCTGCCGCCACCGGCATGTGCGCGTAAGGGCGGCCGAACTCGATCCAGCCCGCATGCCCGGGATCGTCCGGGTCGACGGCCCCGGGCAGTTCCACGTAATACGCGCCCGACAACCACGATTCCTCGTGGATGTGCGTGTCGATATGGCCGCTCTCACCGGCCTGCGTGGCCCACACATGCAGTACGTATTCGCCGGGGATGTTGCGCAGGAACACGTCGTCCGGGTCGCGTCGGCAGCCGGCGATGAAGCCGTCGATGGCCTCGCGCAAGCGCTGTTCGAAACCGGTGATCGCCGCGGTGCGGTCGACCAGCAGGTCGCCGCTGAGGTAGGCCTGGCGCGCGGCCAGCCCGGCCGGTTCCCAGCGTTGCTGGCTGTGCCGGCGGATGTCGTCCGCCAGCGCGGCGTGGAAGCGCCCTGCATCCTCGAAGCCCGCGGGCGTGGGCAGGGCGATGCGGTGCACGTGCCGTTCCAGGCCCAGCAGCGCCGCGGCCGCGTCGCCGCCGGAGACCTCGGCGGTGGCGGCACCGAGGTGGGCGATCGCGCGCTGGTCGTCCGTGGCCTGCGCGAGTGCGGCCGCAAGCGCCTGGCGGGCTTCGCCGGCGCGACCGTCCTGCAACAGGGCGATGCCATGCTGGCGGCGCAGCAGTGGCGCGTCGACGCCGCGCGCGAAGGCGGACGCATACACGTCGATCGCCTCCCCGGTCTTGCGGTTGAGCAGCAGCTGTTCGCCGCAGGCATCGATGTTTCCCACGTCGTCGGGCGCCAGCGCCAGCGCGCGCAACGCGTGGACTTCCGCGCGTTCGGGTTCGTCGAGCTTGCGCAGCAGCAGGGCGGCGATGCGGTGGGCGTCGGCCATGCCGGGGTCCAGTCGCAACGCGTCGCCGGCCGCCTGCAGGCCTTCGCGCAGCGATGCCGCGTCGAAGCGGTTGCTCAGCAGTGCGGCCAGGGCGTAGTGCCCCGCCGCCTGGTCGGGGGCCAGGGCGCGGGCGTTGCGCGCCGCGGCGATGGCGGCCGGATAGTCGCGGCGACGGCCGTGGGCGGCGGCCAGGTTGTTCCAGGCCATCATCCAGTCCGGCTGCAGCCCCACGGCCGCTTCGAAACCGCGCGCCGCGGCATCGAAGTCGCCCTGCGCATACGCAGCGGTGGCCAGCCGGAACTGCGCGCGGGGATCGCGGGGCAGGTGCGCGGCGGCATGCGCGAGCAGGGGGCGGGCGCGGGCCGCGTCGCCGGCGTCGAGCCACAGCCCGCCCAGGTCCAGCGCGGTGCCGGCATCGTCCGGCCGCAGCGCGTGCGCGCGCTGCAGGGCCTGCAATGCATCGCCGCCACGACCGAGTTGCTGTGCGGCGATGCCGAGCATGCGCCACGCATCGAACGCGGTGCCGTCCAGTCGCGTGGCCTCGGCAGCGGCGTCGAACGCGGCCTGCCACTGCCCGGCCTGGATCGCCTGCCAGGCCCGCTGCAACGATGCGCGCGCCTGGACGCTCAAGCCGATGGCCTCAAAGCTGCCACCAGCCCGTGATCGCCAGGCGGTCGTTGCCGGCGTAGGGCGCGACCAGGCTCACCGCATGCCCGGTCGGCACCGCGAACAGGGACAGGCTGTTGGCATGCGGCATGAACGTTTCCACCACCCGTCCCGTCCCGTCGACGAACTGCAGCAGGCCGCCCCAGTCCGCTTCCCAGTGCGGGGTCAGGTTGAGCACGTAGGCATAGAGCCGCCCTTCGCGGCTGTCGATGTCGGTGTGGTGGCGCAGGAACTGCCCGGGCCGATAGCGCGTGGCCTGGGCGTTGACGCGACGGATGCGCGCGTCGCCGCTCAGGGCCTGCGCGAAGGCGATGAACTGCGGCGTGTTGAACAGCTCCAGCACCCGGTGCAGCAGCAGGCCCGGGTCGCGACCCTGCTGGTAGGCGGACACCATCATGTAGCTGTCGTAGGCGAAGCGATAGCCCGCTTCGCCCGCCAGCCCGCGTGCGCTCGCCGCGGTTGCAGCGAACAGCGCCGCGCGCGCGGCGTCGTCCATCGCCGAGTAGGTCGCGTGGTCGATGGTGCGCGAGCCCTCTCCGTCGCGGAGCGCAAGCGTCCAGGGCACTTCGTGCTGCAGGCACGACTGCAACCGGCGGGCCGCGTCGGGCTGCAGGAAATCGGCCACCTGCGCGCGACGGTCGCGTTGCAGCGCGTCGCGCCAGGCGGGAAGGTCGAGGGCTTCGTTGATCATGGCGATGGGAGGGGTCTGCGGGAGGGTCGCCCCACCCGCGGGTCTGGGAAGTGCCGGCTCAGTAGCCCGCGGCCTGGCCGTCCTTGCGCGATTCGCTGGCGCCGATGTAGCCGCCTTGCGGATTGACCTGGATCGCCTGGTAACCGCCATACGGCCCATGCGCGAAGCGGACGCTGTGGCCCTTCTGCATCAGCGCGCGGACCGTCTCGTAGGGGTAGCCGGTCTCCAGGTCCAGTTCGCCCCCGTCGACCATGGCGACGTTCTGTCCGGCCGGCTCGGTGGAGCCGTCGTGCTGGATGCGCGGCGCGTCGCCGGCTTCCTGCAGGTTCATGCCGAAGTCGACCATGTTGATGATGATCTGCGCATGGCCCTGTGGCTGCATCGCGCCGCCCATGACGCCGAACGACATCCACGGTTTGCCGTCGAGCGTGACGAAGGCCGGGATGATGGTGTGGAACGGGCGCTTGCCGGGCGCGAAGCTGTTGGGGTGGCCGGCCTTGAGGACGAACTGCTCGCCGCGGTCCTGGAAGATGAAGCCCAGCCCGGGCGGCGCCATGCCGCTGCCCATGCCGCGGTAGTTGGACTGGATCAGCGAGACCATCATGCCGTCGGCGTCGGCGACGGTCATGTAGATGGTGTCGCCTTCGTTGAGCTGCGGGATCACGCCCGGCTCCGCGGCCTTCATCGCCCGGTCCATCGAGATCAGCGCGCGCCGCTCGTCGGCGTAGTCCTTGGACACCAGGCGCGCCACCGGCGTGCGGTAGAAGTCGGGGTCGGCATACGAGGCCGCGCGGTCGGCGAAGGCAAGCTTCTTGGCCTCGGTGAACAGGTGCACGTGCTCGGGGCTGCCGAAGCCGTAGGACTTCAGGTCGTAGCCCTCGAGGATGTTGAGGATCTGCAGCGCGGCGATGCCCTGCCCGTTGGGCGGCAGTTCCCAGACGTCGTAGCCGCGGTAGTTGGTGCTGACCGGCTCGACCCACTCGCCTTCGTGCGCCGCGAGGTCCTCATAGGAGAGGAAGCCGCCGTTCGCCTTGAAGTAGGCGTCGATGCGCCTCGCGATGTCGCCCTTGTAGAAGGCGTCGCGGCCGCCCTTGGCGATGGCCTCCAGGGTGTCGGCGAGGTTGGGGTTGCGCCACGTCTCGCCGGTGCGCGGGCCGCGTTTTCCGTCGACGGTGAACTGTTCGGTGAAGCCCGGCCATTTCGACAGCACCGGCACGCTGCGGCCCCAGTAGTAGGCGATGACCTGGTGCACCGGGTGGCCTTCGCGGGCGTAGCGGATCGCCGGCGCGAGGTCATCGGCAATGGCCTGGCGGCCGAAGCGTTCGTGCAGGGCGAACCAGGCATCGACGGTGCCCGGCACCGTCACCGGCAGCGGGCCATGCGGCGGGACCTCGGTCAGGCCGCGGCGCTGGAACTCGGCCAGGGTCAGCGAGCGCGGCGAACGGCCCGAGCCGTTGTAACCGTAGAGCTTCTTGGTCTTCGGGTCCCAGACGATGGCGAACAGGTCGCCGCCCACGCCGTTGCCGGTGGGCTCCATCAGGCCGAGCGTGGCATTGGCGGCGATCGCCGCGTCGACCGCGCTGCCGCCTTCCTTCATGACGTCCAGCGCGACCTGGGTCGCCAGCGGGTGCGAAGTCGCCGCCATCGCGTGCGGGGCGTAGACCTCGCTGCGGGTGGCGAAGGGCGCGCCGACGATGCGATCGGCGGCGCTGGCGGCGGGAATGGCCAGCGCAAGCGCGAGGCCCAGGGAAGAAAGTGCAAGCAGTCGGCGCATGGCGGCTGTCGCGCGGCTCGCGGCCGCGTTGGCGGAAAGGCCCATCCTAACGCGGGGGCCGGAGGCTTGCCGATCCGCCAAGGGACGTTCTTTTCCAAACCGAAGGGCGAATGGCGTGCCCGGGCACGCGTGCCTCCCGAGCCCCGCAACGTCACCCCAGCGAACGCTGGGGCCCAGCCTTGGCCTTACCGGCGCCCCGGGTGCGCTTCGCTTACCCGGGCTACGCGGTCGGCAGTCGTTGCCGTTGCCGTTGATATTGACCTTCGCGACTTTGAGGCCGCCGAGCACCGCAGGCCGTGGCGGCCGGAGAGGCGCCCTTGTTTGAGCGAAGCGAGTTTGGGCGCCGTGCCGCCACGGCCGAGGCGCGCAGGGGACCGGTGCGGCGAAGCCGTACCGGCGGCCGATGGAGCCCGCGGTTTTGGTTCCTTTTGCCAAGACAAAAGGGACTCGCACGCGCAGCGGGCGAAAGCCTTTGACGTTGTCTTGGCCTCCGATCCAGTTTCGAAGGACGGGTTGCGCGAAGCAAAACCCGTCGTGCGTCTTGCATGAAATCCCGTGCCGGTGGGTTTCGCCTTTGGCCCTACCCACCCTACGAGGCCGGGGCAGGGCGGCACCGTAGGATGGGTAGCGCGAAGCAAAACCCATCAATCATCGTGCATGCAATCCCGCAACGGTGGGTTTCGCCTTCGGCTCTACCCACCCTACGGCCAGGTCGCAGCCCGGCCCCATCCGGCAGTCCCGCCCACCCCTGTCCAGCGCAGCGCGCTGGGCGTTCGGAGGACCGCGCGGCAATGCCGCGCATGCGGTCTGCCTCACCCCAGCGAACGCCGGGATCCAGCCTCCCGGACAGGAACCGCTGGACATCGACACGGCACGCGGTGTCGAGGCGCATCGAGAACCGCTTACGCGTCGTTGCCAGCGCGGGAGCCCATGAGGGGATTTCGCGACCTCACGCGTGCCCTCCCCTGACATGGAGGAAGAACCAAAAAAAACAGGGCCGCCCGAGGGCGGCCCTGCGTTGCGTCCGTCGATGTAGGCGGCGTCGCCGCCGCTGCCGCTCAGGGCCAGCTCGGCGGATCGGCCTTCCAGGCGGCCTGGACCTCGGCAAGCGTCGCGCGCTCGTCTTCGCGCCAGTCGGGCAGCAGCTCGGCATAGCGCGAGGTGCCACGCCACTGGTCGGGCTCGCTGCGCACCGCCGCGGCATACCACTCCACGGCTTCTTCCTTGCGATCGACCGACCACAGGGCGAGTGCGAGGGTCTGCGGCATCCAGCTGCCGGTGATGCTGCGTGCGGTCACCAGCTCCACCCATTGCGCCAGCGCCGCCTCGTGGTCGCCGCTGCGATACAGGTCCCAGGCGTAGTTCCACTTCGCCCCGCGCCACAAGGTGTTGCCGCTGCCCAGGCCATTGAGGGAACGCTGGTACAAGGCCTGGCCGACTTCGATGCGGCCGGCCTCCATCGCCATGTGGCCCAGTTGCGCGGCCTCGGCGTTGGCATGCGGATCGCGTTGGATGGTCGCCAGCAGGCGCGCCATCGCGGCTTCGCCCGTCTCGTTAACGACCACGATCGGTTTGGTCGCGTGGCTGTCGCTGTCGAAGTAGAACTCGGCGGGCCTGGGCAGGGTCTGCGCCAGGGTGGAAAAAGACATGGCGAACAGCGTCGCCAGGATCAGCAAGCGTGTTTTCATCGTGGGGGCCCCCTGTAGCTTCTTATAGGATACCCCGACTGCGACCGGGAACGTGGCAGGCATCACGTTTCCGGCCGTCGCGGGGCCTTCCCCCTGTTCAGGGAGCGCGCGGCACCAGCGTCGCGCGGTCCAGCACCCACATCTCCGGGCGGGTATCGCCGGTCGCGCGGATGCACAGGTCCTGGCGGCCCGCCGTACCCGCGGGCAGGTCGACCGTCACCTCCACGAAACCGTCTGCCGCCGGCGCCGCCGGCAGCGGGACCGTCGCCAGTCGCTCGCCATCGCAACCGCCGCCATTGACCAGCAGCTCCCCGTGGTCGCCGGTCGCGGGTTCGAAGGTGCGGTGCGGCTCGTCGTGGGCCAGCTGGAAGTAATAGGGGATGCGCCCCAGCCTGACCTTGAGCGCGCCGATGCCGTCGAGGTCGGCGCCGTTCCATTGCCAGCAGGGGTAGAAGATGGTCACGTTGAAGATGGCGCGCTCGCCGTCGGCCGGGCCGTCATCCTCCAGGCGCAGCAACAGGCGTCCGGCGTCCGGGCAGACCGCGAGCTGCTCGTCGGTGCGCACGAGCAGAGAGGCGGCATCGAAACGGAAGGCCTGCGGCGTCGCGAGCGGCTGGCCCGCGAAGAACGCCGCGGCCTTCAGCTCGACGGGCAGGCCCACGTCCAGCGGCTTGTCGTACAGCGACGAAGCGGCGGACGGCTCGCTGCCGTCCGTGGTGTAGCGCAGCTCGTAGTCCAGCGGGTTGGACAGGCGGATCGTGGCGGTGCCGGCCGCGCGGTCGTCCTCGGCCTTCGCCTGTACCTGGAACGGGGTCTTCGCATAGCGGATCCCCAGCAGGTCGTAGCGATGCAGCTGCAGCGGCAGGCGCTGGCGGAAGTCGCTCCAGTCCTTCTCCGACGCGGGCGTCCAGCCGGTCTCGGCCACCGCCGCCAGGCGCGGGAACAGGTTGTGCTCGAGGCGTTCGTCGAAACGCGTGTGCTCGGTGAACATCGTCGCCTGCAGGCCGAGGATGTGCTTGCGCTGCGTCGCGTCGAGTTCGGCGGGCACCGGGTCGAAGGCATAGACCTGCTGCAGCGGGATGGTCGCCGGGCGGCCCGGGGTTTCATCCGGCGAGTCGGTCTGCAGGTAGTCCATGTACATGTCGGACACGGGCGCCATCACCACGTCGTGGCCCTTGCGCGCGGCCTCGATGCCGCCCTCGATGCCGCGCCAGGACATCACCGTGGCTTCGTCGGGCAGCTTGGCTTCCAGGATCTCGTCCCAGCCGATCAGGCGCTTGTCGTGGGCGGCGAGGAAGGCCTCCAGGCGCTCGACCATCAGGCCCTGCATCGCCATCTCGTCGTCCACGCCGGCCTTGCGCATGTCCGCCTGGACGCGCGCGGACGCTTCCCACTGGTCCTTGACCGCTTCGTCCCCGCCGATGTGGACGTAGCGGCCCGGGAACAGGTCGATCATCTCGGTCAGCACGTTTTCGAGGAAGACCATCGTGTCTTCATCGGTGTTGAACAGGTTGGGGAACACGCCCCACTCGCTCGTCGGCACCAGCGGCGTGTCGATCGAACCCAGCGCCGGGTAGGCCGCGATCGCCGCCGTCGCATGGCCGGGGATGTCGAGCTCCGGCACCACGGTGATGTGGCGCTCGGCCGCATAGGCGACGACCTCGCGGACCTGGTCCTGGGTGTAGAAACCGCAGTACGGGCGCGGCTCGCCGGTCACCGGGTCCTTGCCGCCGTCGCCGGCCGGGATGCGGCAGGCGCCGACCTCGGTGAGCCGGGGGTAGCGCTTGATCTCGATGCGCCAGCCCTGGTCGTCGGTCAGGTGCCAGTGGAAGACATTCATCTTCTGCAGCGCCATCGTGTCGATGATCTTCCTGATCTCGTCGAGGCTCTGGAAGTGACGCGCGGAATCGAGCATCAGGCCGCGCCAGGCGAAGCGCGGCGCGTCGTCGATGCGCAGGGCCGGGATCCGGCCGGCCGCCCCCGGCGTCGCCGCCAGCTGCCAGAGCGTGGTCGCACCGCGGAACAGGCCTTCGGGCGTCGCGGCGCTGAGCTCGATGCCCGAGGGCGCGACCTGCAGGCGATAGGCCTCCGGCGAGTCGGTCTGGAAGCCGGGGTCGACGATGAAGCGGATGGCGCCCTCGTCGGCGCCGTCCGTCGACACCGACAGGCCGGTGCCCAGCGTGTCTTGCATGTAGGCGGCGAAGCGTTGGGCTTCGACCGCGGCGCCTTCGCCCGAGGCACGGAGGGGCGTGGACGCCGACAGGACGAACATGCCATCGCCGGGTTCGAGGGAACGCGGTCGCGGGATGAGCGAGGGTGCAGGCAGTGCGGCGGGCGCCTCGACCGCGTTCGCGGGCGCGCCCGGGTCGGTGCCTGGCGCGCCGCATGCCGCCAGCAGCGCGCAGGCAAGGCCCGCGGCGATGCGTCGTGTGGTCGCGCTGATGCTGGTGGCCTTCATGCCGTCTCCCCCGATCGAATCATGTGCATCCGTCTTGCGATGATCGCCGATGCCGGCGCGATCGTCGCGGAAATGGAGGCGGGCCCGCCAGAAGCGGGCCCGCCGGGTCGATCGTCACGCCAGGGTGGCGTGACCTGAAGCGCCGGTCAGTAGCTGAAACGGAAGTTCAGGTAGTACTGGCGACCGTTCGAGTACATCGCATAGGGCAGCACGCCCACGGCGCTGTCGGTGTAGTACGAGTAGGTCGGGTTGTTGAGGTTCAGGCCATCGAGCGACAGGCTCATCGCATCGTTGATCTTCCAGCCCAGCGAGGCCGACACCGTGCCGTAGTCGTCCTGGTAGAACGAGTCGGTGCGCGAGACGCCGGCGTAGAAGGCTTCACGGAAGGTGTAGGCCACGCGGGCGTTGAAGCGCTCGTTCTCGAAGTACGCCGACAGGTTGTA
>JAUIJO010000325.1 GCA_030431185.1 Gammaproteobacteria bacterium
CACTCGGTGGCGCCATAGGGCGTCCAGAACCGCGCGTCGCCCGGCAGCAGCTCGCGCATGCGCGAGACCACGTCGGCGGGCACCGGCGCGCCGGCCGAGGTGACCCGTTTCAGCGTCGGCAGGGCCACTCCGTGCGCGGCCAGCACGGCCATCAGGGCAGGGGACCCGAACAGCTGGTCGACCCCGAAACGCGAAATCGCCGCATGCAGCTTGCGCGGGTCGGCCCGCGCGGGCCGGGTCGGATCCATGTCGGGGATGATCGAGGTCAATCCCAGCGCGGGATCGAACAAGGCGAAAGGCGGGAACGTCGGCAGGTCGACGCCTCCGGGCTGCAGTCCGAAGGCATCGCGCAGCATGTCGACCTGCGCCACGAAGTGGCGATGGCGGTAGACCACGCCCTTGGGCACGCCGGTCGAGCCGCTGGTGAACAGGATCGCCGCGACATCGTCGGGCGCGCTGTCGACCAGTTGTGGACCGGCTCCGCGCCCCTCGGCTTCCACCTGCGACAGGGTGGCGTCGGCCAGCCAGGGACGTCGGCCGGTGGTGACGCGCAGGCGCGACGATCCGGCCCAGCCCAGCAGCACGCGCGCGACCTGCGCCAGCGGAATCCCGATGAAGGCCTCGGCCTCGGCCTCGTCCAGGCACTGGCGCAGCGCGCGCCTGTCGATTCCCGGATCGACCAGTACCGGCACGGCGCCCTGCTTGAACAGGGCGAACATCAGCAGGAAGAACGCCGGCGAAGGCCGCACCATCACCACGACGCGCGTACCCCGGCCAACGCCGCGCGCGAGCAGGCCGGCGGCGATGGCATCGCTGCGGCCGTCCAGCTCGCCATAGCTCAGTTCGACGTCGTAGGCCGCGAATCCGTCGCGCCCCCGCCGACCCGGACAGCGCATGGCGATGCGGTCGGGGGCCTCCGCGGCCAGCCGGGGCAGGCTGGCGGCGATGTTGCAGGGAGCTTCCCGCACCGGCGAACCGGCGCCGTGCGTTTCAGAGGATTCCTGGGCTGCCATGGGCGGGTTGGCGGTCTCGTCGCGGCAATCGGTCCGCCATTGTCGCCCATGCACGCCCATGCAGGAACGGCGCCCGATCCGGCGGGGGCACCCGGCGCTCGCCCACCGCACGAAGGCAAACGTGCACGTTCCAGGCGGGGCGTTGCCGTGGGCGTGGCGCCAGGCGCCTGGCCGGGACGGCGGGCAGCGCGGCATCGCCCGCGCACGCGCCGCCGGGACCCGTGCGACGCGAGTCGACGCCGAACCGCATTTCGTCCTGGTGCCATGCCCCGGGTACAAAAAAGAAAGCGGCCGCACGAGGCGGCCGCTTCCGGTTCGAACGCGAGGCGGTGTCAGTGCGACATCTGGATGCGCTTGGCCTCGGCCTCCAGGTTCAGGTAGGGCTCGCCCTTGACGGTGACGGCCACCGCGTCGATCTTGCCGCCTTCGAACTCACCCGGCGTCTCGTACAGCGAGCTCACCGCGTCGCCGCTGTCGTAGCCGATGCACAGGCCATCGCCCGACAGGGTGAACTTGGCCGGCTGGGTCCGCATCTCGCCCGAGTCCACGACCTTGTCGTTGATGTAGAGCTTGGTGTTGCCCAGCGACTCGCCGTTCTCCCCGGCACCGGTGCGCTCGAACTCCATGCCAAGCGTGTACTTGCCCGGCTTCAACTCTTCCGAAGACTGGAACACCTGCTCGGGCTTGATGCCCAGGAAGTTGTACACGTAATAGAGCTTGCGATCCTTGATGAACAAGGAGTGGCCACCGAAGCGCGAACCGTGGGCGAAGATCACGCCGTCGGCGTTCGGATCGGTGATCTCCACGTTGGCCAGGATCTTGTACGAGCGGCCGCGCACGTTGACGGCCACGCCTTCCGGCACCGGTGCGGTGTTCGGGTAATAGACATAGGTGTCGCGCGGCTCTTCCTCGGTGGGACGCTCGATGGTCAGGATCTCCGCGGCGCTGCGGTCGTCGAGCGGAAGCACGTTGTTCTTCTTCGCCTCGGCAAACCACGCATCCTGGAGCTCCTTGAGCTTTGCGGGATTCTCGGCGGCCAGGTCCTTCGACTCCGAACGATCTTCCGCCACGTGGTAGAGCTCCCACTTGTCCTGGTCGAAGTGGCCCTTGCCCGTCAGCGGAGCATGTACAGCCACCGCCTTCCAGCCGTCCTTCCAGATCGCGCGGGTGCCGAGCAT
>JAUIJO010000086.1 GCA_030431185.1 Gammaproteobacteria bacterium
GGTGCCGGTTGGCGATCGCGCTGACCCACGGTGCATCATCGACCACGCGCACGAGCGGCTCGCCTGCATAACGCTGGCGATAGCGCGCCATCACATCATCGCGCTCGACCGCTTCGGAAAGCGGCAGGTTGGCCGTGATGGTCAGCCCCCTGAAATGCGGTGCGACATGTGGAAGGAAGTGGATCGGGTGATCCAACTGTCTGGAAACCTCGCGTTCGTGGACATGCCCCGTCAATGCGTAGGGCATCAGGTTGTTGCGTAAGGCGTCGGGATCGTTCTTGTCCGACGGCGTGGTGCCTGCGCCCGAATAACCGGAGACACCGAAGCACTGCACCGGCCCGTCCAGCAAGGCGAGCATCGGCGCCACGGACAGTTGCATCGCCGTGGCATAGCAGCCCGGATTGCTGATCCTGCGCTGGCCGGCATAACGGCCACGGGTCAATTCCGGAAGCCCATAATACCAGCTTTCGTCGAAGCGATGATCCGCGGACAGGTCGATGATGACCGGATCGACGGCCATGCCGCGTGAAACCGCGTCGTCGAATGCGTCCACGCAAAACTTCGCCTTGCCGTTCGGCAGCGCCAGCACCACCGCGTCCGCGGCCAGTGCCGGCAGGGCATCGTGCTCCGGCGATGAATAGCGCAATTCGCCCCGATGGCTGTCGATATGGTCGGCGACGCGCTGGCCATCGAGCTCGCGGGACGAGACATAGGCCAACTCGAACTCCGGGTGCGCATCGACCAGGCGGACCAGCTCCGCACCCACGTATCCGCGCGCGCCGACGATGCCGATTGTGGTTCCCATTTCAGTGCTCTCCCACGGCAGCGTGCCGTGCCATTCGTTCGACCAGGTTCCGCTTCACCGCGGGCCATTCCGCGTCGGTGATCGAGAACACGACGGTATCGCGCAGGCTGCCGTCGGCGAGGCGCTGGTGGTTGCGCAACACGCCATCCTGCTTCGCGCCCAGGCGGGCGATGGCCGCACGCGAGGGCTGGTTGAACCAGTGCGTGCGGAATTCAACCGCGATGCATCGCCAGGCCTCGAAGGCGTGGGCGAGCATCAGCAGCTTGGCCCGGGAGTTGATCCCGCTGCGCTGAACGCTTCGCGCGTACCAGGTATGGCCGATCTCGACCCGGCGATTGTCCGGGTCCATGTTGCAGAAGCTGGTCTGCCCCACGATGCACCCGTCCTCGCGGCGGACCACGACGAAGGGCATCTGCGTGCCGAGCGCCTGTCGCTGCAGGAGCAGTTCGACATGGTCGCGCATCGCGTCCGGGTGCGGCACGGACGTGTACCAGAGTTCCCAGAGCCGGCCATCGGCACAGGCTTCGGCAAGCCCCTCGACATGCCCGGGCTGCATCGGTTCGAGCCGGACGCATCCGTCCTGAAGCGTGGGTGGAGCACCGAACGCGCCGGCGTCGACGTGGCTCATCCCCCCGCGCCTCCGCTCGCGCGCTCATGCAGGGTCACCGGCCGCGTCGCGCAATGGTCCACGCAACGGCCGATCGCATCGAAGCCTTCCATGCCGTACCAGAACACCCGCCACTTGCCCTGCCTCAGGCAACCGTCGGACTCGGAATGGTAGAAGGCATTGACCGGATTGCCGTTGCGCGAGCGCCAGAACAGGCTGGGGTTCTGCTCGTGCATCACCTGCCAGACCGCCCGGCCCAGGCCTTCGCCCTGGGCGTCGTCGAGCACGGCGAACTTGTCCAGGTACACGCCGGCCTCCTCCCGGGTCAGGATGACCGCGGCGCGGTAGTTCTCGCTGACATAGGCGCGATGCAGGCGCGTCGTCTCGAAGTAGTCCGGCACCAGCTCGCGGCCGAACGCCGATTCGATCAGTCCGCGCAGCCGGGGCAGGTCGAGCTCGTCCCAGGCGGAGACCTGCAGCACGCGCTCGCCTCGCCGCACCAGGGTCCCCGAACCCTTGTGGGTGAACAGCTCCTTGGCCAGTTCGGAGGGCTTGGTGATCGACACCGAGGACGTCAGCGGCAGTGTCCCGAGCAGGTCCTTGATCTGCTCGATCTTCACCTTCATCCCGCCATTGACCCAAGGTTGGGCGACCAGGTGCTCGTACTCGGTGGTCAGGTTGATCGAATCGATGACCTTGCCGCGTTCGTTGAGCAGCCCACCGGTCCCGGTCAGGAACACGATCTTGTAGGGCTGCAGCATCTGCACCAGTTCGTTGGCGGCGAAATCGGCATTGACGTTGAGGATCTGCCCCCCGACCGTCTCCCCGAGGCTGGCGATCACCGGGATCGAGCCGGCCTTGAGGCTGGCTTCGATCGGCGCGAGGTCGACGCGCTTGACCTCGCCGACCATGCCATAGGTGTCGCGATCGAGGTACTCGGCTTCGAAGACGCCCGACACGATGGAGGTCGCGCGCGCGTCGAACGCCTGCAGGGCCTCGACCAGCTTGAGGTTCTGCGCATGGAACACGCGGCGCACGATCGCCAGCGCGTCCGGCGAGGTGACCCGCAGGCCATCGACGGTGACCTTCTCGACCCCGGCCGCGGCCAGCTCCGCGTCGAGCTGCGGGCCGGCGCCGTGGATGACGATCGGGGTCAGGCCCACGTCCTGCAGGAAGGCCAGCGAGGAGGTCAGCGCGTCGAGGTCGTCGCGCAGCACCGCGCCACCGACCTTGACCACCGCGAATCGCTTGGCGTCCAGCTGCGAGAAGCGCTTGAGGTACTGCGAGATCTCCTTGGCGCTCGCCATGCTGGACAGCAGGCGCACGATGGTCTGGCGGGTCTGGATGTCGCGGCTGTCTTCGCGGATGTCGTTCATGGCGATGTTCAAGTCGGTCGCCCGGTATCGAGGATGCGGATGATGGATTCGGTGTAGCGCTGGAGCTGCGACAGTTCGACCCACTCGTCGGCCGTGTGCGCCTGCGCGATGTCGCCGGGTCCGTACACGAACGCGGTCAGCCCCGCCTGGGAGAACAGCGAGGCCTCCGTCCAGAAGTCGACGGCATTGCCGATCGGCAGGCCCAGCTCGTCGGCTAGGTCGCGCGCGTCCAGGCGCCTGCGCTCGGCGTCGGCGACGTCGCCGCCCGGCAACGAGGGACCGCGGAAGGTCTCCTCGTAGCGTTCCAGCGCATCCGCCGGGGCGAAGCCGCGGAACGTCTCGTGCAGGCCGTCGATGGACATCGAGGGCAAGGGCCGGAAGCCGAAGCGCAGCTCGGCGCTGGGCGCGATCATGTTGGCCTTGATCCCGCCCTCGACCCGGCCGATGTTGAAACGCAGTCCGGTCAGGCCTCCGAAACGCTGGTGCGCCTGCGACTCGACGTGGTCGAGCGCATGGCCGCCCCAGCGCATGGCCTGGTGCAGTGCGCTGGCCTGCATGGCGTTCGCCCCGGAGGCATGGCCGGCCATGCCCTTGAACTTCACCAGCACCGAGCTGATCCCGCGATGCGCGAGCACGGCCTCGCACTGCGTCGGTTCGGCGATGATCGCTTCGCGGAAGCCGTGGTCGCGCGCCAGGAACGCCGCGATGCAGCGCGGGTCGTTGGCCTCCTCGTCGGTACTGAAGAGGAAGGCGGCGTCGCCTTCCGTCACCGAGGCCGCGGTCAGCAGGCCGGCCGCGGCGCCCTTGATGTCGCATGCGCCGAGGCCGATCGCGCGGTCCCCCTCCACCCGCAGCACGTGCGGATCGGCCGACCAGGCCTCCGAGGACGGCACGGTGTCCAGGTGCACGTTGAACACGCGGGTGGGCGCGCCGCGCACGGCGAGCATCGACACCGCGCCGGCGCCATGGTCGACGACCTCGATGTCGAAGCCGTCCAGCTGCGCGCTGAGGTAATCGAAGATGCCACCGGTGCCGATCTCGCGCGGTGGATTGCGCGTGTCGAACCCGACCAGGGCGTCCAGGTGCTTGAGGGTCTTGGCCAGCACGTCGTCGCGTCCTCAGTCCGTCCCGCCGCTGCGGTTGATCTCGGCCCACAGCGTGCTGCTCATGCCGAACAGCTTGATGAAGCCCTCGGCCTCCGCGACGCCCCAGTCGGCGGCCTGGGCATAGGTGGCGCCCTTGGCGTTGAGGATGTGGGGCGAATCGATCGCGACCGCATTGACGATGCCCCCGCTGGTCTCCAGGGTGACCTCGCCATTGACGGTGGACTGGCTGGACGCCAGGAACGCTTCCAGGTCGGTCTTGAGCGGGTCGTGGAAGAAGCCCTCGTAAACCAGCTCGACCCACTTGCGCGCGACGTCGGGCTTGAAGCGGTTCTGCTGCTTGCTCAGCACGGCTTCCTCGAGCGCGCGATGCGCGGTGAGCAACGCGAACAGGCCAGGGGCCTCGTACACGATGCGCCCCTTCAGGCCGATGGTGGTGTCGCCGGTGTACAGGCCCCGGCCCACGCCATATGCCGCGAACAGGCCGTTGAGCCTGGCGAGCATCGCGTGTCCGGCGATCGCTTCGCCGTCCAGCGCCACGGCCTCGCCGTTCTCGAAGCGGATCTTCACCCTCAGCGTCTCGGCGGGCCATTCGGCACGCGGCTTGCACCAGCCGCGCGCGCCCTCGCCCGGGGCCTGCCAGCGGTCGATCTCGCCGCCGGACAGGGTCACGCCCAGGAGGTTCTCGTTGATCGTGTAGGCCTTCTGCTTGGCGCGCACGCCGAAGCCCCGCTCTTCCAGGTAGGCCTGCTCGTAGGCGCGGACCTCGGTGTGTTCCTTCTGGATCTCGCGGATCGGGGCGATGATCTCGTAGTCGCCCAGCGCCTTGACCGCGAGGTCGAAGCGGACCTGGTCATTGCCCATGCCGGTGCAGCCGTGCGCGATCGCGCGGGTGCCCAGTTCCCCGCACCGCTGCAAGGCCGCCTCGACGATGAGGTAGCGATCCGACACCAGCAACGGGTACTGGCCCTGGTAGCCCTCGCCCGCCCAGACGAAGGGCTTGACGAAGCCGGACCAGATCGCCGGGCCGCCATCGACGGTGACGTGCGAGGCCACGCCCAGCTCGGCGGCGCGCTCCTCGATGAACGCACGCTCCTCGGCATCGACGCCGCCCGTGTCGGCGAACACGGTGTGGACGTTCCAGCCCCGTTCCTGCAGGTACGGCACGCAGAAGCTGGTGTCGAGGCCACCGGAGAAGGCGAGGACGATGTCCCGGGAGCCGTGGTTCGGGATTCGGGATTCGGGATTGGCGGGAGCGGTTTGCTGCGGCATGGGAGCGTCCAGGAATTTCGAAGTGGGAGGATCGGTTCAAAGCGGGTGGCGTGGCCGGAGGGTCAGGCAGCGACGATCACGAATCGCCGCCCGCCATCAGCGCCGCCATCACCGCCTTCTGCACGTGCAGGCGGTTCTCGGCCTCGTCGATGGCGATGCAGTTGGGCGAGTCCATGACCGCGTCGGTCGCCTTGACGTTGCGGCGCAACGGCAGGCAGTGCGAGAAGACGCCATTGTTGGTGAGCGCCATCTTGGCTTCGTCGACGATGAAATGCTGGTACCGGTCGCGGATCGGCTTCTCCGGCGCCCAGTTGCCGAAATACGGCAGGGCACCCCAGCTCTTGGCGTAGACCACGTCGGCGCCGGCGTAGGCCGACTCGATGTCGTGGCTGACCCGGAGGGAGCCGCCCGATTCGGCGACGTTCGTGGCGGCCCAGTCCATGTAGCGCTCGTCGAGCACGTACTCGGGAGTCGGACACAGCAATGTCACGTCCATGCCCATGCGGGTGGCGATGGTGAGCGCCGAGTTGGCGACAGCGGTATTAAGCGGCTTGGGGTGGTAGGTCCACGTGAGGACGTACTTCCTGCCACGCAGGTCGTCGGTGCCGAAGTGCTCCCGCAGGGCCAGCGCGTGGGCCAGTTCCTGGCAGGGATGGGTGATGGTCTCCATGTTGATCACCGGGACCGGCGAATATTTCGCGAAGCTCTTGAGGACGACGTCCTCGCGGTCGTGGGCCCAGTCGACGAACTTCGGGAAGGCGCGCACGCCGATCAGGTCGACGTAGCGGCCGAGCACGCGGGCGACCTCGGCGATGTGCTCCTCGGTGTCGCCGTCCATCACCGTGCCCAGGTCGAACTCGATCGGCCATGCGTCCTTGCCCGGCTGCAACACCACCGCGTGCCCCCCGAGCTGGAACGCCCCGAGCTCGAAACTGGTGCGCGTGCGCATCGAGGGATTGAAGAACACCAGGGCGATCGAACGGCCCTTGAGCTGCGTGCCCAGCTTGCTGCGCTTGAACTCGGCGGCCTGCAGCAGCAGCGCATCGAGGTCCTCTCGGGACCAGTCCTGGGTATTCAGAAAGTGCTTCATCGCGGGTTCCAGATGGGGGCGCGAGATGGCGCCGGTCGAAGGGTTGCCGGGCCAGAAAGCAGAAAAGCCCAGCGGTCAGGCTGGGCTTTTCCCGTGTCACCCGTTCGGGGGCGACTCCAGAAACAGGCGATGACGCCTACCCAGCCGGTGTTGGCGGGTACGGTCGGCGAGCGCGCGAGGTCATGCCCGCCGCCATCCAGGCGGAGGTCAGAATGTCGGCGTCGGCGTAGTGGGCGCTCATCAGGACGCGAATGCTCGCATGCCACCGTGCGGCGCGCAAGCGGGCTGGGCGCTGGGATGCCCCTGCCGCGGAAGGCCGGACCGGTTCAAGGCCGCTCGGCGCTCGCGGCGACCGGCGTGATCGAGACCCGGATGCGCAGCCGGTTGCCCGGGTCTTCCGGCAGTCGCGACCTGAACTTCGCGCCCTTGTAGAGGTAGTCGACGTCATAGGCGATGGGACGCTGGAACTCGCGCTCGACCGGCACCGAGCGGCAGTTGGCCGATCCGGAGCCCGCACTGCCCTCTTCCTCCGCATCTTCGCCACGGGTGAACACGTCCTTCACCGCACCGACCATGCGCGACAGCCGCGAATCGCCCTCGCTCTCGGGACGCGGGGTCTGGTCGCAGTCCTGCTCGACACGGGTGGCGATGAGGGTCTGGTACACCGGCGTCACCCGCAGGACCTGCGCATAGTCGTAGCGGACGTTCTCGGCCTGGATGACCACGCGCTCCTGTGCAAGGACCGGCACGGAAAGCGTCGCGATCAGCAGGAGGCATGGCAGGGGGAAGAGACGGATCATCGCGCTCGCAGAGTCGGACCTGTTCAAAAATTGTAAATGCCCGGGCCATCGCTGGGGTGAACCTGTGCTGTCGTCCCGGTGGCGGCGCGCCTCCGGGGCGACGCCCATCGCCCCTCGAACGCAATGGGCGCCGCAGCCAGGCCGTGCAACCCGGTAGAATGGCCCGAACCCAAGACGCCGTGCCCATGAGCCTGCACCTCTACAACAGCCTGACCCGGCGGGTCGAAGCCTTCTCGCCGGCCGATCCGGCGCGTACCACCATGTACGTTTGCGGCCCCACCGTCTACAACTACGTCCACATCGGCAACGGCCGGGGCCCGGTGGTGTTCGGGGTGCTGGCCGACCTGCTGCGCCGGCGCTTCGGCACCCTCGCCTACGCCCGCAACATCACCGACGTCGACGACAAGATCAATGCCGCGGCCGCCGAACAGGGCGTGCCGATATCGGTGATCGCCGACCGGTTCACCGCGGCCTACCGCGAGGACATGGCGGCGCTGGGCGTGGCGCCGCCCGACCTGGAGCCGGCGGCGACGGCGCACATCCCCCAGATCATCGAGATGATCTCGACCCTGGTCGAGCGTGGCCATGCCTACGCGGCGGAAGGCCACGTGCTGTTCGCCGTCGACCGCTTCGAAGGCTACGGCAAGCTTTCGCGCCGGGAACTGGAGGACATGCTGGCCGGCGCGCGGATCGAGGTCGCGCCCTACAAGAAGAACCCGGGGGACTTCGTGCTCTGGAAGCCGTCCAGCGACGCCTTGCCGGGCTGGGAGTCGCCCTGGGGCCGTGGCCGCCCCGGCTGGCATATCGAATGCTCGGCGATGGCGGCCGCCCACCTGGGCGACACCATCGACATCCATGCCGGCGGCGTCGACCTGCAGTTCCCGCACCACGAGAACGAGGTCGCCCAGAGCGAGTGCGCGCATGGCGGCAAGCCCTTCGCCCGGTTCTGGCTGCACAACGGCATGCTCAACTTCGACGGCGCCAAGATGTCGAAGTCGGTCGGCAACATCGCCCGCATCCATGACCTCGTCCGCGAGCATCCGCCCGAGGCGCTGCGCTATGCGCTGCTGTCGGCCCACTACCGCGGCCCGCTCGACTGGTCGGATGCGCTGATCGAACAGAGCGTGCGCACCCTCGACCGCCTCTACGGAACCCTGCGCGACCTGGCGGACTACCAGGTCGAACCCACGATCCCCGCGAGCGTCGAGAACGCGCTGGACGACGATCTCAATACGCCAAAGGCGCTATCCGAGATAGCTGCACTCGCCAGTCAGGCTCGATCGATCCTCGCCAATAGCGGTAGTAGCCCTGGGACGGCTGAGCGCGCCGAGCTCGCCAACCTCAAGGCCGACCTCCTCGGCGCCGGTCGGGTGCTGGGCCTGCTGCAGCAGGACCCGGCCGCCTGGTTCGCCCGCGGGGCATCCGGCGAGGACGACGCGCGCATCCAGGCCCTGGTCGACGCACGCGTCGCCGCCAAGCAGGCACGCGACTTCGCCCGCGCCGACGCGATCCGGGACGAACTCGCCGCCGAGGGCATCGTGCTGGAAGACACGCCGCAGGGCGTGCGCTGGAGCCGGCGTGCATGACGCCCCACTCCCCGCGGTGCACCCCGCCGGTGCCCGCCCGACCCCATTGACCCGATGAATGCCGTGACCGCTCCCGTTTCGCCGTTTCCGCTCGAACCGACGCCGGCCGAGGCCCAGGCCGCGATCCGCGACGAGTTCGCGTTCTTCAGCGACTGGTCCGAGCGCTACCAGTACCTGATCGACCTGGGGCGCAAGCTGCCGGACCTGCCCGATGCATGGAAGACCGAAGAACACCGGCTGCAGGGCTGCCAGTCGATGGTCTGGATCGTTACCCGCGGCGATGCCGACCGCCTGGACTTCCATGCGATCAGCGACTCGGCGATCGTGTCGGGCCTGATCTACCTCGCGCTGCGCGTCTACTCCGGGCGCAGCGCGCGCGAGATCGCGGACACCGATGCCGACTACATCGCCGACATCGGCCTGGCCAAGCACCTGTCGCCGACCCGCAGCAATGGCCTGGCTTCATTGCTGGCCTTCATCCGGGCGGAGGCTGCCCGACACCTGTGAGCGCGCCAGCGCCCACCACTTGGGCGCTGCTGCGCAACCCAGGGTTTGCCGGCCTGCTGGTCTACCGGCTGCTGGCGATGCTGTCCTACCAGATCGTCGCGGTCACGGTGGGCTGGCATGTCTACAGCCTGACCCGGGATGCGTTGGCGCTCGGCCTGGTGGGACTCGCCGAGGTCGTGCCCTACATCGGGATGGCGCTGTTCGCCGGCTATGCGGTGGACCACTTCCCGCGACGCAAGCTGGGCATGTCCGCCTGCCTGGGCCTGTGCGCGACCACGCTGTGGCTGGCCGGCGTCGCGAGCGGCCACGTGCCGGCCTGGGGCACGTTCGCGATCTATCTCGCGGTCGCGCTGAATGGCCTGGTCCGCGCCTTCCTGACCCCCGTCTACATGTCGCTGTTCGCGCGCGTGCTGCCGCGTGCGCATTTCGGCAAGGGCGTGGGCATCGGCAGCGTCATCATGCAGGCCGGCCTGGTGATCGGCCCGGCCATCGGCGGGGGCCTGATCGCCTGGGGCGGCACGACCACGGCTTACCTCGTCGCGGCCGGCCTGGCCGCACTGGCCGCGATCGCGGTGCGCCTGTTGCGGGTGCCCGAACCGGTGCCCTCCGGCCAGCGCGAGCCGATATTCAAGAGCATCGGCGCCGGCCTGCGCTTCGTCTTCGGCCACCAGGTGGTGCTGGGTGCGCAGGCGCTGGACATGTTCTCGGTCCTGTTCGGTGGTGCGGTCGCCTTGTTGCCGGCCTTCGTCACCGACGTCTTCCAGAGCGGGCCGGAAGCGCTTGGCATCCTGCGCGGCGCGCCTGCCGCCGGCGCGGTGGTGATGGCCCTGTGGCTGGCGCGGCATCCGCCGGACCGCCACGCCGGACGGCTCCTGCTCGGCGCCGTGGGCGGCTTCGGCCTGTGCATGATCGCGTTCGCGCTGTCCCGCGAGTTCTGGCTGTCGGTGGCGTTGCTGGGCCTGTCGGGCATGTGCGACAGCGTCTCGGTGGTCCTGCGCAGCACCATCCTGCAGTTGGCCACCCCGGACCACATGCGAGGCCGGGTGGCCTCGATCAACGGCATCTTCATCGGCTCGTCGAACGAGCTGGGCGCGTTCGAGTCGGGTGTCGCCGCGCGCCTGCTCGGCCTGGTGCCCTCGGTGGTGTTCGGCGGCAGCATGACGCTCGCGGTCGTCGCCGCCACCGCGCGCCTGGCGCCCCGCCTCCGCAAACTGGAACTGCGCGACCTGCACTGAGCGACCTGCACTTTGCGTGCCGTCGAGCCGCCCGCCACGGCTGCCGGCCCCACGAAAAAGCCCGGCCTAGGCCGGGCTTGTCCGCGACCGGACCTGCAACGGCCCGGCCCTTGGCAACCGCAAACGGGCTCAGTCGCCCATCTGCTTCTGCAGGTGCTCCCAACGCTCCTGGGCGTCGATGGTGCGCTCGGCGGTCAGGCGCGCCTCGAGGCGCTCCAGTCCGATCTCCTCGCCGGTGTCGGCGCAGAAACCGTAGTCGCCGCTGTCGACGCGCTTGAGGGTGCTGTCGATCTTGCTGATCAGCTTGCGGTAACGGTCGCGGGTACGCAGTTCGAGGGAGTTCTCGGTCTCGCGTGTGGCGCGTTCGGCCTCGTCGCCGACGTCGCGCACTTCTTCCTTGAGGTTCTCGATGGTCTGCTTGGATTCTTCGACCAGGTCCGCACGCCACTGCAGCAGGCGCTGGCGGAAATACTCCAGTTGCAGCGGGCTCATGTATTCCTCGCCCGCCGTGGGCTTGTATCCGGCCGGGAGGATCGGGCGGCCGGTGGCATCATCTGTTTTATAGGGCACGACTTTATACTGCGTCTTGGGGGCGGGGGCTGGCGGACGCGCCGCCACCGCCACGGCTACTTTTCCGACCGGACGCTTGGCCACGGCCTTCGCGCTGCGGGTCGGCGTGGGGGTTGACGGTGCCGTCCGGGTGGCCGGACGGGCCGCCGGCTTCTTGACGACGCCGGTGCGCACCGGCGCCGCCGTCGTCTTGGTCGGCTTCGTTGTCTTGGCCGGCTTGGATGCCTGGACCGGCTTGGCTGCCTTCGCTGTCTTCGCTGCTGCCTTGGCCGGCTTGGCCACGGGCTTGGCGGGCGCCTTGCGAGGGCTGGCCTTGGCCGCGGTCCTGGTGGATGGCTTGGAGGTCGCCTTCTTGGCCACGGCCTTGCTGGCGACGGCCTTCTTCGCGACGGCCTTGCTGGCAGGCGCCTTCTTGGCCGCAGCCTTCTTGGCGGCCGGCTTGCGGGCCGGGGCCTTGCTGGCTACGGGCTTGCTGGCGGCCTTGGCGGCCGGCTTGCCCGCCGCTTTCTTCGCGACGGCTTTCTTCGCCGCAGGCTTCTTGGCAGCGGCTTTGCCGGCCGGCGCGGCCTTGCGGGCGGCAGGCTTGGCGGTCTTCTTTGCGGCCTTGGCGGCCTTGGCGGGTTTCTTTTTCACTGCCACGGGCGACTTGTCCTGTTGAGGTTCCCTTGTGACGGGAAAGCGCGCTGTTATACCCTGCCACGGCTACTGCGGCAACCGCGACACCCGC
>JAUIJO010000087.1 GCA_030431185.1 Gammaproteobacteria bacterium
CTTGTCGCTGATGAAGGTCTCGGTGGCGCCGAAGTTGATCACCCGGTCGTCGCTCTCCACCTGGCCGAAGTCCGGGTTGACCGTCGCCGTCAACTGGAACTGGCCGTTCGGCTTCCAGAACAGGTCGAAGCCGCCTTCGAAGTCGCTCCGGCCCCCGATGTTGTCGTACAGCCCCGAGGCATACGGCGTGATCGCGAGCAGCGACTGGCTGTACTGCGGCATCTCCAGCGGCGCGAACTCGGAGAGATAGCGCGGTCGCTCGAAACTCGCGCCCGGCCATGCGACCCGTTCGCCGGTCGACCCGACCACGCGGTCGAGCTGGAGCTTGATCGTGCGCACGCCGTCCTCGCCCGAGCGCATCGGCGCGATGTACCAGGGGATCAGCATCTCGACCGACCATCCCTCCGCGCTTTCCGACACCGCATGGCGCCAGTTGCCGTCCCAGTCGTCGTTGAACTGGCTCTCGTTGGTGATGACCGCGTCGGCGATGCCGCCCGTCGAGGCGACGGTGAAGTTGTAGCCGGTGCGTCCGTCGCCGTCGAAGTCGACCATCAGGTTGACCCGGTCCACCTGCGCACTGAAGTCGCGCTGCACCCGTTGCCGGGTCCAGGTGACCGATTGCGGCTGGGTGTTGCGGAACGCGATCGCCAGTCCCTCCGGCGTGGCCAGCACCCAGGCTTCGGTCGGCAGGGTCGCCGGCGCCAGGCTCAGCGGCTGCACCTTGCGGAAGTCGGTGATCCGGGTGGCGCCGGCCCATTCATCGGCGTCGATGAGGCCGTCGACCTCGATCGCATGGGCGGGCATGGCGCACGAGGCCAGCAAACAGGGAATCAGGAGGGAGCGCATGGGTTCGGCAGGAGGACGTCGCTGCGCAGCCTAACCGCGTTCGGCGCCGTCACCGACTGGCACAAGTCATGGCAACCTTTCCGCCCCGCCGCGCATCCGCATGGACTGGCGGGGACACTCGCGGGTGCCGCGCCGTCGTGTTCAGCCGTCATCCGCTGCCGTGGCATCGTGGGAAACGAAGGCATCCTCGCCGGTTGGCAGGCGCAGCCATTCCGGGTGCGACAGGGCCCGGCTGGCGTCGACCATGCCCGACGTCCAGTGCTCGCGCAGGGCCACGCGCCCGAACTGGTAGTCCTTGAAGTGCCCGATCCGCGCGCGCTCCCGGTAGATCAGGTGGATCACCCCGATGCGGTTGCCGCAGGCGAGCTCCGCGGCATGCCGCGCCCACGGGTTGGTCTCGCGCGTTTCGGCGGGCATCGCCTCCAGCAGCTCCCGCAGCAGCCGGCGGTAGTGCTGGTCCACGCGCTGGACCGAGGTCACCATCCGCGTGCGGCTGGAAAACTGGATCTCCTTCTGCCGCTCGGCCACGTCCAGCAGGCTCTGCGGCAACTCGCCACGCGCGCTCCACAGGTCCACCTGGAACACCAGCGTGTCCGCGCGGCGCGGATCCGACAGGACGTAGGACAGCGGCGTGTTGGACACCAGGCCGCCATCCCAGTAGAAGGCCCCGTCGATCTCGACCGCCGGGAACGCGGGCGGCAAGGCGCCGGAGGCCAGGATGTGCCGGGCGTCCAGTCGCATGCGGGTGTTGTCGAAGTACTCGAGGTTGCCGGTGGCGACGTTCACCGCCCCCACCGACACGCGGACCCCACCGTCGTTGAGGCGGTCGAAATCGACCATCTTCTCGAGCGTGGCGATCATCGGCCCGGTGTCGTACCAGCTGGCCGACTGGGGCCCCACCGCGTCGAAGGGCGACTCGCCGGCCAGCCCGGCGGCCCAGCTGCGCGGATGGAAGAAGCCGCGCTGGCCCTCGACCAGCGCGCGCCAGGCTTCCCAGGTGTCCAGCCAGGCGCGGGCATGCTCGCCCAGGCCTTCGAGCCTTGCCTCCTGCCCCAGCGTCGTCGCCGGCAGGAGGTAGGGCTGCGAAATGGTGTCCCAGAACGCACGCAGCGCCTCGACCCGGCGCTCCGGCGGATTGCCGGCGATGATGGCGGTGTTGAAGGCGCCGATCGATATGCCGGCGATCCAGCCCGGCGCCACCCCGGCCTCGTACAGCGCCTGGTAGACGCCGGCCTGGTAGGCACCCAGCGCGCCGCCGCCCTGCAGCACCAGGGCGATGTTGTCGGGCAGGACCGACGGTCCGGACGCGGGCATGGCGTTCGCCCGGGCCTACTGCATGTGCCAGCCGTGGCTGACGATGAAGCTCTGCCCGGTCAGGGCCGCGCTCGGGAATTCGCACAGGAAGCGCACCGTCCGTGCAACGTCCTCGACCGTGGTGAAGATGCCGTCCACCGTCTGCCCGAGCATGACGTTGCGGATGACCTCGTCTTCGCTGATCCCCAGCTCGCGCGACTGCTCGGGAATCTGCTTGTCGACCAGCGGCGTGCGGACGAAGCCCGGGCAGACCACGTGGCTGCGGACGCCGCGGTCGCCGCCCTCCTTGGCGAGGGTGCGCGACAGGCCGAGCAGCCCGTGCTTGGCGGTGACGTAGGCCGACTTGAGCTTCGACGCCTGGTGCGAATGCACCGAGCCCATGTAGATCACGGTGCCGCCCCGCGGCTTGCCGTCACCGTCCACGGCATACATGTGCGGCAGCACCGCGCGCGTGGTCAGGAAGGCGCCATCGAGGTGGATCGCCAGCATCTTCTTCCAGTCCGCGAACCGGTATCCGTCGATCGGGTTGACGATCTGGATGCCGGCGTTGGACACCAGGATATCGACCGGTCCGAGTGCCTCGACCGCCTGGGCGATGCCGTCCTCGACCGCGCGTTCGTCGGTGACATCCATCGCCACCGCGAACGCCTTGCCTCCCCCGTCGACGATCGCATCGGCCACGGCCTTCGCACCCTCGACGTCGAGGTCGGCGATGACCACCGCGGCACCGGCGCGGGACAACTCATGGGCGATCTCCTTGCCGATACCGCTGGCGGCACCGGTCACGACCGCCACCTTGCCTTCGATCGAACTCATGTCGGGCTCCTGTCAGGGGGAAGACCAGTATGCCGACGGCACGTGACGGTGCCATCGCACTTTAGGTCATTGGGGTGATTCGTGATTCGTGATTTGTGATTGGGGGAAGACCGAAGGCGAAACCGGGAACATCCGCACAGCACTCCAGGACCCCGCACCAATCACGTATCACCAATCACCAATCACCGATTCTTTTTCTTCTTGTCCTTCTTTTTCTTCTTCGGCTGCAGCATCGTGCCGGTGCACTTCCTGGCACCGCAGCGGCAGGCCCAGATGGCCTTGAGTTCCTTCGTGTGCTTCTCGGCCAGGGTGATGCCGTAGTTGTAGGACAGCTCCTCGCCCGGCTCGATGTCGCGGATCGCTTCGATGAAGACGCGGTCCTTGCGCCGGTCGTCGCCGGCGTCCTCGTGCAGGATCGCCTCGCAGTTGGGCTTGCAGCTGTGGTTGATCCAGCGCGCCACGTTGCCCGATGCGTTGGCGTCGATCACGTACTCGTCATTGAGCGTGAACAGGAAGGTGTGGCCCGAATCGACGTCGCCGGTGTCGCCGGCGTCGACTTCTTCGTGCGTGCGGCGCTTGCCCTTGTACTCGACGACGCGCTCGCCTTTCCGGAGGGGCGCCTTGGCGAAAACGCCATTGCCATGGATGGGGGAACGGCGGGCGACGATCTTGCTCGACATGGGGGTTTCCAGGTTGGCCTGCCTGCATTCTGACCCGGAACATGGGCCGACGGCCAACCCGCGTGGCCGTTCCACGGTCGAGGCGACGTTGGGGATTCCAACCCAATTCCGGTTCGCCGCCATGCGACACAGTCCGTACCCGCACGTCCTCCTCCCCCTGGCCCTGGCCGCGACGCTGGTCGCCTGCCGGGCGCCGGCTCCCGAAACGGCGCTGGCGGGGGAGCCCTCCCCTCCGCCCGCCGCCACCTCCGTGCAGGCGCCGGGCGAGGACGAAATCCTGGCGCGGGGCGAATACCTGGTCCGCATCGCGGGCTGCAACGACTGCCACACCGCCGGCTATGCCGAGCGCCAGGGCGAGGTCGCGAAGTCCGACTGGCTGACCGGCTCGCCGCTGGGCTATTCGGGCCCGTGGGGCACGACCTACGCGACCAACCTCCGGATGCGCATCGGCGGCATGGACGAGGCCGGCTGGCTGGCCTACAGCGCCCAGTTGCGCACCCGCCCGATCATGCCGGACTTCCTGCTGCGCTCGATGCCCGAGGCCGACCGGCTGGCGATCTACCGCTTCGTCCGCTCGCTCGGTCCCGCCGGTGGCCCGGCCCCGGCCTACCTGCCCCCCGGCCAGGTTCCCTCGCCACCGTACATGCAACTGGTCCTGCCGGACGCGTCGGCGGCGCCTGCCGTCGCCAACGCCTCAAGCGGCGGCTGAGGGGCACGCGGGCGTTTTCCGGGGCGCCCGTCCAACCTGAACCGACGCGCCGGCCGGCTTGGCTTGGGTGCCTCGAATCCGTACAATTCCGGTACTGATTCACGAGCGCCCCCACGATGCTCCGCGTCACCAAACTCACCGACTACGCGACGGTCGTCCTGACCGTGCTCGCGACCTGCCCCGACGACGTCCTCAGCGCGTCCGGGCTGGCGGACCGCGCGGGCCTGGAGACACCCACGGTCTCCAAGGTGCTCAAGCCATTGGCGCAGGCCGGCCTGGTCGAAGGGTTCCGCGGTGCGAATGGCGGATACCGGCTGGCCCGCCCCGCCGATGAGATCGGCCTGATCGAGGTCGTCGAAGCCATGGAAGGGCCGCTCGGGATGACCGAGTGCAGCGTGCACGGCAGCCATTGCAGCATCGAGGACCAGTGCGGCGTGCGCGCCAATTGGCGCCATATCAACGACGTAGTCGTCGCCGCGCTGCGCAGCGTGACCCTGGCGCAGATGCTGGCCCCGCCCGCCGCGGGCGCCCCGGCCTCGCCCCCACCCGATCCGAGGCGCATCGACCTGCGCCTCGCCAACGCATAAGACAGTAGGCAGCCCCATGGCCACCGAGATCACCGACGCCCCCGTCCTCCCGGACACCAACCGCGACATCCACGCGCAGCTGGGCCGCAAGTACGATGCGGGCTTCATCACCGACATCGAGTCCGACAGCCTGCCCCCGGGCCTGGACGAGGACATCATCCGCGCGCTTTCGGCCAAGAAGGACGAACCCGAGTGGATGACCGAGTGGCGGCTGGAGGCCTATCGCCACTGGCGGACGATGCCCGTGCCGCATTGGGCCAAGCTCAGGATCGCCGCGATCGACTTCCAGGCGCTGAGCTACTACTCCGCCCCCAAGGGCCCCAAGTACGCCTCGCTGGACGAGGTGCCGCAGGAGCTGCTCGACACCTACGAGAAGCTCGGCGTGCCCCTGCACGAACGCGCGCGCCTGGCCGGCGTGGCGGTCGACGCCGTGTTCGACTCGGTGTCGGTCGGCACCACCTTCCGCAAGGAACTGGCGGAGAAGGGCGTGATCTTCTGCTCCATGTCCGAGGCCATCAAGGAGCACCCCGGACTGGTGCGCCAGTACCTGGGCAGCGTCGTGCCCACCGGCGACAACTTCTTCGCCGCGCTGAACTCGGCGGTGTTCTCCGACGGCAGCTTCGTCTTCATCCCCAAGGGGGTGCGGTGCCCGATGGAGCTCAGCACCTATTTCCGGATCAACGCCGGCCACACGGGCCAGTTCGAGCGCACCCTGATCATCTGCGAGGACCAGGCCTACGTGTCCTACCTCGAAGGCTGCACCGCGCCGATGCGCGACGAGAACCAGCTCCACGCCGCGGTGGTGGAACTGGTCGCGCTCGAGGACGCCGAGATCAAGTACTCCACCGTGCAGAACTGGTACCCCGGCGACGAGAACGGCAAGGGCGGCATCTACAACTTCGTGACCAAGCGCGCCGAGTGCCGGGGTGCCCGCAGCAAGGTCAGCTGGACCCAGGTCGAGACCGGCTCGGCGATCACCTGGAAGTATCCCTCCTGCGTGCTGCTGGGCGACGACTCGGTCGGCGAGTTCTATTCGGTGGCGCTGACCCACCATCGCCAGCAGGCCGACACCGGCACCAAGATGATCCACGTCGGTGCGCGCACCAAGAGCAAGATCATCAGCAAGGGCATCAGCGCCGGCCACGGCCAGAACACCTACCGCGGCCTGGTGAAGGTCGATCGCGGCGCCGCCGGCGCGCGCAACCATACCCAGTGCGACAGCCTGCTGATCGGCAAGAAGTGCGGCGCGCACACCTTCCCCTACATCGAGGTCAAGCACCCGACGGCCACCGTCGAGCACGAGGCGACCACGTCCAAGATCAGCGACGACCAGCTGTTCTATTGCCGGAGCCGCGGCATCGGCGAAGAAGATGCGGTGTCGATGATCGTCGACGGCTTCTGCAAGTCGGTGTTCCGCGAGCTGCCGATGGAATTCGCGGTCGAGGCCAAGAAGCTGCTGGAAGTCTCGCTGGAAGGTGCCGTGGGATGAGGTGCGCCGCGCTTGTCCTGATGTTCCTTTGGACCGCCCCGGCCGCTGCGGGCCGTGCGGAGTGGGCCGCTGACTGCGACCCGCAAGGCAGCCAGATGCAGATCATGGCGTGCGCGTACGTCGAACAGATCGACGCCGACGTCGAGCTCGACGCCGTCTACAAGGCGGTGCTGGAGCGCCTGAAGTCCGATCCGCTCGCCATCGAGAAGCTCAGGCGCGCGCAACGCCTATGGATACAGCTGCGCGACGCCGACGTGGAATCGCAATTCCCGCTGGCCGAAGGCGAGGCCCACACCCGCTACGGATCCAGCTATTTCACCCTTACATCCCTTGCCCGCGCCAGGATCACCCGCGAACGCACCCGCTACCTGCGGGAAGCGTGGCTGGACGCCCCCCACTGACGCCACCCGGACACTTTGGAACACCCCGACATGCTCAAGATCGAAAATCTCCACGCCTCGATTGGCGGACGCGAAATCCTCAAGGGCCTGACGCTGGAACTCAAGCCGGGCCAGGTACACGCCATCATGGGCCCGAACGGCGCCGGCAAGTCGACGCTGGGCAACATCATCGCCGGCCGCGAAGGCTACGAGATCACCGCGGGCACGATCGGTTTCAATGGCCAGGACCTGCTTGCGCTGGAGCCCGAGGAACGCGCCGCCGCCGGCGTCTTCCTGGCTTTCCAGTATCCGGTGGAGATCCCGGGCGTGAACAACACCTACTTCCTGCGCACCGCGCTGAACGCGCAGCGCAAGGCGCGCGGCGAGGAGGAACTGGACTCGATGCAGTTCCTCAAGCGCGTGCGCGAGAAGCTGGCCGTCCTCCACCTGAAGGACGAGCTGCTGCATCGCGGCGTCAACGAGGGCTTCTCGGGGGGCGAGAAGAAGCGCAACGAAATCTTCCAGCTGGCCCTGCTCGAGCCGAAGCTCGCGATCCTCGACGAGACCGATTCGGGCCTGGACATCGATGCATTGAAGACCGTCGCCGAGGGCGTCAATGCACTGCGTTCGCCGGAGCGCGCCTTCCTCGTGATCACCCACTACCAGCGCCTGCTGGACTACATCAAGCCCGATGTCGTCCATGTGCTGGCCGATGGCCGCATCGTCGAGACCGGCGGCCCGGAGCTGGCGCTGGAACTCGAGCAGCACGGCTATGCGTGGATCAAGGACAGGATCGCACCGGAGGCGTCGGCCTGACATGGGAGCGCTCCTCGATTCCTTCCGCGACAGCTTCGAAGCGCTCGCCAACCGCGAGGCCGCGGGGCTGGGCGAGAGCCGGCGCGCGGCGCTCGACGCCGCCCTCGGCGCAGGCATGCCGCATGCGCGCGTCGAGGCCTGGAAGTACACGCCGTTGCGCGCCCTGGAGCGTCGTACGTTCCGCGCGCCCGACGCCCGCCCGCACGCCTTCGACGCGACCGCGATCGAGCGGGTGCCCGCGCCGCGCATGGTCTTCGTCAATGGCGTCTTCGATGCCGGCCACAGCGACCTCGACGGCTTGCCGCCGGGCGCGTCGCTGGTCCCGCTCTCACGCGTGCTGGCCGGGGACGATCCGCGCGGCGCGAACTTCCTCGCACGCCGCTTCGATCGCGACGACGAAATCTTCGCCAGGCTCAACGCGGCGCTCGCCGTCGAGGGCGGCGTGCTGCGGGTCGAGGCCGGCACCAAGGTCGACGCGCCCGTGCACCTGGTGTTCATCGGCACGGCCGAGGACGGCGACCGGGCCTGCCACCTTCGCCATCTCCTCGAGCTCCGTGAGGGCGCGCGGCTGACCGTGGTCGAACACCACCTGGGCGACGTGGCGCACCGGCACCTGTCCAACCACCTGTTGCACGCGCACCTGGGCGCGGACGCCTCGCTCGTGCATGCCCGCGTGCAGGACGAGGACGAGGGCGCGACCGTCATGGCCCGTACCGATGCGGTCCTCGCGCGCGGCGCCCAGTACCGGCGCCTCGACCTGGAACTGGGCGCGTCGCTGTCGCGCCACGAACTCAACATCGCGCTGCAGGGCGAGGGCGCCAGCGCCCATGCCAACGGCGTGCTGCTGGCCAGCGGCCGGCGCCACCTGGACACGCGCCTGGGCATCGACCACGCCGGTCGCGACAGTCGCTGCGAACTGACCTGGCGCGGCCTGGGCGCGGGACGCTCCCGCGCGGCCTTCCACGGCGGCATCCTGATCCGCGAGGGCGCCGATGGCACCGAGGCGATGCTGTCGAACAAGAACCTGCTGCTGACCGAGGGCGCGGAGATCGACAGCCAGCCGGTGCTGGAGATCCATGCCGACGAGGTGCAGGCGGCGCATGGCGCGACCGTCGGCCAGCTGGACCCGACCGCCTTGTTCTACCTGCGCAGTCGCGGCATCCCCGCCGAGCAGGCGCGATCCCTGCTGACCGCCGCGTTCTGCCGCGAGACCGTGGCGGTGATCGAGGAGGCGTCCCTGCGCGACATGCTGGCGGAGCGCCTCGATGCGGCGCTGGCACGCATGGAGGGCGCCGGCGCATGAGCGCTTCGACCGCCCCCGGGGTCACCCCCGTCGACTGGGCCGCGGTACGCCGCGACTTCCCGGTCCTGGAACGCCAGGTCCACGGCAAGCCGCTGGTCTACCTGGACTCCGCCAACACGGGCCAGAAGCCGGCCGCGGTCATCGAGGCCACCGACGATTTCTACCGCCGCCACAACGCCAATGTCAGCCGCGCCGTGCATGCGTTGGGCACCGAGGCCACGGAAGCCTACGAGGGTGCGCGCCGCAAGCTGGCGACGTTCCTCAACGTGCGTCCCGACGAACTGGTCCTGTGCAGTGGCACCACGTTCGCCATCAACCTCGTCGCCTATTCCTGGGCGCTGCCCAGGCTGAAGCCCGGCGATTCGATCCTGCTCACGCGCATGGAGCACCACGCCAACATCGTGCCCTGGCAACTGGTGGCGCAGCGCACCGGCGCGAGCATCAAGGTCGCGGAGATCGACGCGCGGGGCGAACTCGACCTCGACGGCCTGCGCGCGCTCATGACCGCGGACGTGAAGCTGCTCGCCCTGACCCATGTGTCCAACGTGCTGGGCACGGTGAACCCGGTCCGCGAGATCTGCCGCGAGGCGCGCAAGCGGGGCATCGCGACGCTGGTCGACGGGTCGCAGGCCGCCCCCCACCGCCCGCTGGACATCGCCGCGATCGGTTGCGATTTCTATGCGGTCACCGGGCACAAGATGAGCGGGCCCACCGGCACCGGTGCGCTTTGGGCGCGGCGCGAGCACCTCGAGGCGATGCCTCCCTTCCTCGGCGGGGGCGAGATGATCAAGGAAGTGCGCTTCGAAGGCACGGTCTTCAACGACGCCCCGCACAAGTTCGAGGCGGGCACGCCCAACATCGCCGGATTCGTCGGCCTGGGGGCGGCGGTCGATTACCTGTCCACCCTGGGCATGGCGAACATCGAAGCGCGCGAACAGGCCCTGCTCGCCCATGCGACCCAAGCCCTGTCCGGCATCGATGGCCTGCGGATCTTCGGTGCACCGGCCGAAAAGGCCGCGGTGATCAGTTTCCTGGTCGAGGGCGCGCATGCGCACGACCTCGCCACCCTGCTCGACCTGGAGGGCGTGGCGATCCGCTCCGGCCACCATTGCGCGCATCCGCTGATGCAGCATTTCGGCGTCGCGGCGACCTGCCGGGCCTCCCTGGCGTTCTACAACACCCACGACGAGATCGACGCCTTCGTCGCCGCGATCCGGAAAGTACGCAAGCTGCTCGCATGAACGCCCCGACCGTCCCCTGTTTCCGCTTCGCCACCGAGGCGGACATCCCCGCACTCGTCGCCCTGGTGACCTCTTGCTACCGCGGCAGCGCGAGCCGCGCCGGCTGGACCACCGAGGCCGACCTCCTGGACGGCCAGCGCATCGATCCACTGGTCCTGCACGCCGACATCCAGCGCGCGCGCAGCCACGTGCTGGTGGCCGAGGTGGACGGCACGATGCAGGCGTGCGCGCACGTCGCCGACGTCGAGGGTGCCGGCTACTTCGGCATGTTCTCGGTCGCCCCCACCCGCCAGGGCAGCGGCCTGGGCAGCACCGTGCTGGCCGAGGCCGAGCGCGTGGCGAGCGACACCCTGGGCCTGCCGGCCATGCGCATGACCGTCATCGACGTGCGCGAGGAACTCATCGCCTGGTACGAACGACGCGGCTACGTCCGCACGGGCATCAAGAAGCCCTTCCCCTATGGTGACGAGCGCTTCGGCATCCCGCTGCGTCCGGACCTGCGCTTCGAAGTCCTCGAAAAGGCGCTCTGAGCCCGCCCAGCCGCCTCCCGCGACGCCGAGGGGTGACAAGCTTCCGGCGCGCGGCCATCCTGACGCCACCCGCCCACCGCAACTGGACGTCCACATGAGCGACTGGATCCGCGTCTGCGCCACCTCGGAACTCCTGCCCGGCGAGTCCACCGTCGCCTGGGACGGCGACACGCCGATCTTCGTGTGCAACTACGACGGCGACTACTACGCGCTCGAGGACGTGTGCTCGCACGAGGACTTCGAGCTGTCCGCGGGCCCGTTCGACGGCGAGGAGGCGACGGTCGAGTGCGTGCTGCACGGCTCGCGCTTCGACGTGCGCGACGGCCGCTGCCTCAATCCCCCGGCGTATACGCCGGTACGCAAGTTCCCGACCCGCGTCGAAGACGGCGCGGTCTGGACCCGCGACGACCGCTGAGCAATCCGCGCCCACGCCCGCCCGGGCGACACCTTTCGCCGCGCCGGATTTGATAAAGCTATTGCGAATCATTCTTGATTGCGTTCTAATACATCCCTGAACAGGGATGCCAGCGCCTGCATCGCGCAGCCGGCCAGCCCCGATCCCGAACGCCCTTCCTTGCCCGGTCTTCATGCCGGGCATCGCACGTCAGTGGATTTGAAATGTCCTACATCAAGAGCCGCAAGCACCCCCGCCCCTCCACGGCCCGCTCGCTCGGCGCCGCCTCGCTGTTGACGGGCCTCGCGCTGGGCGCACCGATCGCCGCGCATGCCGCCGGCGAGGTCGCCGCCGACGCCGACACCAAGACCCTGGAGAACCTGGAAGTGCACGGGCAGCGGGTCAAGCGCTATCTCAACGAGGAACTCTCCTCGCCCAAGTTCACCCAGCCGCTGGTCGACACCACCCAGACCATCAACGTGATCAGCAACGACCTGTTCACCGAACAGGGCGCCACCTCGCTGACCGAGGCCCTGCGCAACAGCCCGGGC
>JAUIJO010000088.1 GCA_030431185.1 Gammaproteobacteria bacterium
GTCTCAGGTGCCGAGTAGTTCGGCAGGCTGCAACGGTCGTCGAAGTAGCAGTTCTCCTTCACGCCGGAGTAGTAGCGCATGCCCCAGGTGGCCGACCAGTCGCCCATCTGCCAGTTGATGCTGGCGTTCGAGCGGACGCGGAAGTTGCCACCGAAGCCGTTCTGCTGCGACGGCGCGCCTTCCAGGTTGTCGACCTTCAGCTCGTTCTTGCTGACATAGGTGGTCATCCAGGCCAGGCCGAAGCGGCCGTAGCTGGTGTCCATCTTGTAGTTCAGGTCGAAGTCGTAGCCTTCGGTCTCCTGGAAGCCCGCGTTGCGGCCACCGAACGACAGCGAGGTGATCTCGCCGGTGACCGGGTCACGCGTGAAGGTGTCCGGGCCCTGGCAGCGCGAGGTGATGCCGCGGACATAGCAGTCGTCCAGCAGGGTGCTCGGATCGTCCGCGACGATGGTGTTGTCGATGCGAATGTTCCACCAGTCCAGCGACAGGTTCAGGCCTTCGGCGAAGCCGGGGCTCCAGACGACGCCCAGGGTCTTGGACTCCGAGGTTTCCGGGCTCAGGTTCGGGTTCGAACCGGAGAGGAACGGGGTCGGGGTCTGGGTACCCGGGCCGTCGGCCAGGCCGTCCGGATCGCTGGCCGGCTGGCGGTAGTTGGCCGGCACGTCGGCCAGACAGGCGGCGCTGCCACCCACCGAACCGAACAGCGTGTCGCAGGGATCGGTGTAGTACTCGAAGCTCTGCGAGATGCCGCCGTACAGGTCGGCCACGGTCGGGGCGCGGAAGCCTTCCGACCAGGTGCCGCGGACCAGCAGCGAGTCGATCGGCTTCCAGGTGAAGCCGAACTTGCTGTTGATGGTGTCACCGAAGGTGTCGTAGTCCGAGTAACGGCTCGCGAGGCTGACGCTCAGTTCCTGCGCGAACGGCATGTCGGCGAGGATCGGCACCAGCAGCTCGGCGTAGACCTCGTCCAGCTTGTAGCCACCACCGGTCGGGCCCGCGGCCAGGTCGGTCGAGGTGCCGGTCTGCGCCAGGGCATCCGGCGAGAAGTAACCGCTTTCCTCGCGATGCTCGACGCCGACCGCCAGGCCCACGTCACCCGCGGGCAGCGCGAACAGCGAACCGCTCAGGTTGGCGTAGTACGCCTTGGTCTTGGTCTCAGACAACGCCTGGCCCGGCAGGTACAGGAAGTCCTGCACGGCCTGGTCGGCGAGGCCACCCTGGCCGGTCACGCCGTCCGGAACCAGCGGGTTCCAGGGGGTGCAGGCGCCCGGGCCGAAGCCCAGCGGGATCGGGTTGGCGGCGGTGCCGCACTGTGCGATGCCCTGGCCGTTGATGAAGGACGGACCGATCGCGGCTTCGACGGCGTTGAGGCTGAAGTTGCCGGTGCTGATCTGGGTGCCTTCGTTCTGGTTGTACAGGTAGCCTGCATCCCAATCCCAGAACTTGTCGCCGATCTCGAACGCGCCGACCAGGGCGCCGCTGAAGCGGAAGGTGGTCAGGCTGTTCTGGACTTCACGCGGCACTTCCCAGCCACGGCGCCACACGGCCACGTCCTGGCCCGGCAGCGGGTTGTAGACGCTGTCGCCCGACATCATCAGGCCGAAGGCGTCCGAACGGAACGGATAGCCCGCGTTCTGCGCGAAGGAATCGCGGTCGGTGTACAGCACGTCGCTTTCGAAGCGGACGTTGTCGGTGATGTCGAAGCTTGCGTTGGCGAACGCGGACTTGCGCTCCACGCCCGAATACACGGTCGAGGCCAGCGACGGATTGGTGCTGTCCAGCGCGGCGTCGTACGGACGGTAGTTGGAGAAGTCGCTGGCGTCGCGGTCCTGGCCGTCGCGGATCAGGGTCCAACGGTTGCCGGCGGCGTCGAACAGGGTGCCGTACTGGCTGATCGAGGACAGGCCGCCCGGACGCGGGTCGGACTTCTCGCCGGTCGGGAAGCGTGCGCGGCTGAACCAGCGGTCACGCGCCCACACCGGGTCTTCCTTGGTGTATTCCAGGCCGAAGGTGACCGAACCGCGGTCGCCGGTCTGGCCGACGACGAAGCTGTACTGCTCGCGGTTGCCGTCGCCCTGGTCGTACTGGCTCAGGTAGGCGTTGGCTTCGGCGCCTTCGAAGTTCTTGCGGGTGATGATGTTGATCACGCCGGCGATGGCGTCGGAACCGTAGATGGTCGACGCGCCGTCCTTCAGGACCTCGATGCGCTCGACCATCGCGGTCGGGATCGAAGCGACGTCCTGCAGGCCGTCATTGGTGATGCCCAGGCGCTTGCCGTTGACCAGGATCAGGGTGCGGTTGGCACCGAGGTTGCGCAGGTCGATGTACTGGCCGCCGACGGCTTCGCCCGAGGACAGCGGCGAGGTGCGGCTGATGGCCGGCGAGCCCACCGCCGAGATGTTCTGAAGGATGTCGGCGACAGAGTTGAAACCCTGCTGTTCGATGTCCTGGCGGCTGATCGACAGCACCGGAGCGGCGGTCTCGAGGTCGACCTGGCGGATACGCGAGCCGGTGACTTCGATGCGATCGAGCGTGGTGGCCTCGGCGCCGGTGTCGGCGTCCTGGGCTGCCGCGACGACCGGAGTCAGTGCGAGGGCGATGCTGGCCGGCAGCAAGCCGACGCGCATGGCGTTACGCAGTTGGTTCATCTATCTCTCTCCAAAATTATCGTTATGGGCGTGTTAAACGCCTCGCCACGTTACGTCCCGGTCCGCCAGGTTGCTTTGCCCGCCACGTCGGGAAACTTTGCCGAGTCGGTCCTCGATGCAGCGCTGCGGTAGCGGCTGGCCGACATGCCGTAGCGGGCGCGGAACGCGCGGGCGAAGCTGCAGCAGTTGTCGAAACCGCAGGCCGCGGCCACTTCGCCGACCATCATCGAGGTGGTGACCAGGAGGTCGGCCGCCTGCTCCAGCCGCATGCGCGCGGCGGCGGCCTGCGGGCTCTCGTCGTAGAGGCCGTGGAAGGTCTTGGAGAAGTACCAGCTGGAGAAACTGGTCAGCTCGGCCAGCTCGCTGATCCTCACGACGCGGTCGCAGTTGCCCTCCAGGTAGAGGTGGGCGCGCTGCAGGCGGCTGAAGACCTGGCGCTTGCGCGTGCCCGAGCGTCCCGGGCAGCGGGAGACCCGCGCCGCGATGTGACGCTGGAACACGGTCAACTGCATCAGCATGGGGCGCAACGCCGCCATGTCCATCGTGCCCTGCGAGCTGGAGCGCGCGATCACGCCGCGCCACAGCGACAGGGCCGTGCGCGCCTCGCGGAGGCTGACTTCGCCCCGGCCGGCGTAGAGCCCGCAGTCGGTGAACCGGGTGATCGCCTGCAGTGCGTCGCTGGACAGGCTCAGGCCGATGCAGAGGCCGTGGGCATCGGTCTGCACGGTCGGGCGGGAGTCTTTCTCAAGCGCGATCCACTGCCCGCGGCGCAGGCGGAACCGCCCTTCCCTCGCGTCGACCCAGGCGCTGCCCCGCAACTGGATCCAGACGGAGAACTGGTTGCCCGACAGCTGTGCGCTGCCCAGCCTCGACACACCCACGCAGCTGCTGGTCGCCGCGCCTTCAGGCGCCTCCAACTGCAACGACTGGCCCCGGTCGGCCCAAAGTACATGCTCCATCCGTTCCACCCTGTATTTGCTGAGAGTGGCCGGAGGGTTGCCCGAGTCGGGTATGAATACCTGACGAAACGCGGAGAGTTCTGCGAAGTCCTTGCGTTGGCGCTTCCGAAGGAATTACGAAAGCAGTTTATCCAGTCCAATCAATCACTTGATCCAGCCCGGAACCTCGACGCGCGGACTCGGTTCGGCGGCTGCCGGCACTTCCATCAGGCCGATGTCGGTGCCGTCCTCCACCGTCTGGGCGGAAATCACCAGGTCCTGTCGCGACGAGGTGCTGAAACCTGTGGTCGCACTGAGGTGGTCGGGGTCCAGGCACCGGACGGGCCCCGGGTCAGCCCCGGGCGGCACGCCGATCGAGCGGATGCCGCTCAGGCAGCCGGGTTGGGGCTCGATGTAATCGATGCTGCCGTCCTCGGCCACGGCCCAGGTCTGGAAACGCCAGCGCGTCGGCCGATGCCCGTCGACCCGCCTCACGCGCGCGAGGTCCAGGTCCAGGTCCGTCTCCCAGAGACCGTCCTCGGCCAGTCGCGTGAACAGCACGCGCTCGTGGGCCCGGTCCACACGGGCCAGTGTCACGCCCTCTATCTTCCCCAACACCTTCCAGGGCATCACGCGGCGGTCCAGCAGGACCAGGCAGAGCTTGCCCGCCTCGTCGCGCAGCGTCATCAGGATGCGCGAGGGTTCGGGCAGGTACATGGCCTGGAGTACCCGGAAACCGGGCCCGGGCATCGGCAGGAAGCTGACCTGTCCGCGGGTCGGGTTGACCTCGTAGACGCCCTCGCGCCCATTGTCGTCATGGCCGACCACCAGCATCCGGCGACTGTCGTCGGACCATTCCGGACGGCTGTGGGTGGCGGGGTGGATGCCTTCCACCTGGCGCAGGCTGCTGGGCTGCTCCAGGTCGGCCCACCACAGGTGGAAGTGCCCCGACCGGTCGGAGCTGAAGACCATCTGGCGCCCATCCGGCGCCAGCGAGGGCAGCGTGTCGCGGCCGGACGAGGCGAACAGGTGCTCCCTCCGCATCGGCTTGCCCGGGTCGCTTCGCGTCGCCATGAACAGGCCGAACTGGGGACGCCGCCGGACGAACGCCATCACCCCGCTCCGCCTCGCGACGCTCGGTGACTGCGCGTCGTCGAGGCCCAGGTCCTGGATCTCGCCACTGGCGACATCCAGCCGGTACAGGCGGGTCTCACTGTCGATCCGGCGCCCGAACACCATGCCGCGTCCGTCCGGCAGCCAGTCCCAGCCCCGGAATTCGCCGCCGACCCGGGTCAACTGCTCGGGCTTCCCGCCCGTCGCCGGCACGCGCCACAGGTCGCCGACCTGGGGGTTGCGGATGAAGCCGATCCACTCGCCATTGGGCGAATACCGCGGGGCGTAATCCAGCGAAACACCGTCCCCGACGCCGGGAACGGCCTTCCAGTCGCCGCTGCTCAGGTCCAGCAGGCGCAGGCTGCTGCTTCCCGCCGAGGTCCGCATGCTGCCGAAGATCATCTTCTGGCTGTCCGGGCCCCAGTCGAAACTCACCAGGTCATCGACATCGCAGCTTGCGACACCCCGCTCCGTGCCGCCGCCGCTGGCGGACGTGACCAGGACCTGGCAGTCCCGGCCCGGGCCGTAGCGGACATAGGCGATCTCCCGGCCATCGGGCGACCAGGACGGTGCACGGTCGGAGACGCCGTCGGGGGGGAAACTGATCTGCCGGGGCTGCGACCCGTCCGTGGTCTGGACCAGGATCACCGTGCCACGCCGGTCGGGTTGCGTGGAGGCATAGGCGGCCGTCGACGCATCCGGCGACAGGGTCGGCGAAAGTTCGAAGCCCGGCGCGGAGCTCAACAGGCGGTAGGGGCGCGAGGGCGTGACGATGATTTCGCCGTGGTGGTGGGCCTCCGTGGCCAGCGCCTTGTCGCGCGTCCAGTCAGCGCGGCCGAGGAGCAGGAGCGACACCGCCACCGCCGCGGCCACCGCGAACGCCGACACCAGCACGCGCTCGTGCAGCCACCATCGCGAGGACTGCCGGGATACCGACAGCGGCGGCACCCGGTCGGCGCCGGCCCCGGCCTGCGGCGGCGACCCTTCGCCCGGGGGCGACCCGGCCGTGCCCTCCGGGGAGGCCGTGTCGGCCGCTTCCGGTCGCAACCATTCCACCTCGGCCAGCAGGCGATAGCCGGTCTTGGCGATGGTCTCGATATAGGCCGGGCTGTCGCGCCGCTCGCCGAATGCCTTGCGCAGTTGCGTCACCGCCTGGGTCACGACGTCGTCGCCGGGCAAGGTGTCGGGCCAGACCTGCGCCAGCAGTTGTTCGCGCGTCACGACCTTGCCCGGGTCCGCGGCGAGCACGCGCAACACCCCCATCGCCTTGGGCGTGATGCGGCGCGGCCGGCGCGCACCCGGCGCCACGACTTCCCGCAGCGGCAGGTCGACGATGCATTCGCCGACGCGCCAGCGTTCCGAAGGGGGCAATGGAGAAGGGCTCAGGTTCGACATCAGGCCGACAAACATGTGATATCCCGCCACAATCGGCATGTGCCGAAAGGTCGGGACTTCCCAACCGGCCGAATCGGCAAACTTCGCCGCCGCGCGTGGCCAAGCGGATCACGGCCCGGAATTCTAACGTGGATATGCACTCCTGCCCCGCAGGAAACCGCATCAGGCCCTCTCTCGCCGAAGTCCCATTACGCAAAGATTCATCATTCGCGCCCGAAGGGCGCTTTTTTTTTTGGCCTGCACCCCGACGGTGCAACGACGGCACGCTCTGGCCAGGCAGGCCGCCACCGCCTCGTTCGACCCCGGGGCAACACGCAGGCGTCGTCGCCCCGGCGCACGCCGCATGCCGGAACGGCAGCGGTGTCGCGGAGGGTCGCCGACGGTGGGCGGGGCCGCTCCCCTCCAGCGTCGTGCACCCTGGCACGCGCACCCGCCCCCCGCACCGTGCGCCGGGAAGACGCAGGGTCCGTGTCGCGGCGCGCCATCCCGGTGGACGCCGGGATACGGCTTCATGGCCCCGCCGGCGCAAGGCCACCGCCACCGCCCGGACCGCGATACCCGGACGACGCCGGGCGTTCCGCTCAGGTCTTGTGGTAGACCTCCGCGCCGGCCTGGCGGAACTCGGCGGCCTTCTCGGCCATGCCTTCCGTCAGCGCCGCCTTTTCGTCCAGGCCGTGCTCGGCGGCATAGTCGCGCACGTCCTGGGTGATCTTCATCGAACAGAAGTGCGGCCCGCACATCGAACAGAAATGCGCGGACTTGTGCGCGTCCTTGGGCAGGGTCTCGTCGTGGTATTCACGCGCCCGCTCCGGGTCCAGGCCCAGGTTGAACTGGTCTTCCCAGCGGAACTCGAAGCGTGCCTTGCTCATCGCGTTGTCGCGCGCCTGCGCGCCCGGATGGCCCTTGGCGAGGTCGGCCGCATGCGCGGCGATCCGGTAGGCCATGAGGCCCTCGCGCACGTCGTGCTTGTTGGGCAGGCCCAGGTGCTCCTTCGGCGTCACGTAGCAGAGCATCGCGGTGCCGTACCAGCCGATCATCGCCGCGCCGATCGCGCTGGTGATGTGGTCGTAGCCGGGCGCGATGTCGGTGGTCAGCGGGCCCAGCGTGTAGAACGGCGCCTCGCCGCACTCGCGCAGCTGTTTGTCCATGTTTTCCTTGATCAGCTGCATGGGCACGTGGCCGGGCCCTTCGATCATCGTCTGGACGTCGTGCTTCCAGGCGATCTTCGTCAGTTCGCCCAGCGTTTCCAGCTCGCCGAACTGGGCGGCGTCGTTGGCGTCGGCGATCGAACCCGGGCGCAGGCCATCGCCCAGCGAGAACGAGACGTCGTACGCCTTCATGATCTCGCAGATGTCCTCGAAGTGCTCGTACAGGAAACTCTCGCGGTGGTGCGCCAGGCACCACTTGGCCATGATCGAGCCGCCGCGCGAGACGATGCCGGTCACGCGCTTCGCCGTCAGCGGCACGTAGCGCAGCAGCACGCCGGCATGGATGGTGAAATAGTCCACGCCCTGCTCGGCCTGCTCGACGAGCGTGTCCCGGAAGATCTCCCAGGTCAGCGCCTCCGCCTGACCGTCGACCTTTTCCAGCGCCTGGTAGATCGGCACGGTACCGATCGGCACCGGCGAGTTGCGGATGATCCACTCGCGGGTCTCGTGGATGTGCTTGCCGGTGGACAGGTCCATCACGTTGTCCGCGCCCCAGCGGATCGACCACACCAGCTTCTCGACTTCCTCGGCGATGCCCGAGGACACCGCGCTGTTGCCGATGTTGGCGTTGACCTTGGTCAGGAAGTTGCGGCCGATGATCATCGGCTCGCTCTCGGGGTGGTTGATGTTGCACGGGATGATCGCGCGTCCGCGCGCGACCTCGTCGCACACGAACTCGGGCGTGATCAGGGACTGGATGTTCGCGCCGAAGGACTCGCCCCGGTGCTGGTTGAGCAGGTGCGCCTCGCGTATCGATTCGATGCGCTGGTTCTCGCGGATGGCGATGAATTCCATCTCCGGCGTGATGATGCCGCGCCGCGCGTAGTGCATCTGGGTCACGTTGGCGCCTGCCACGGCGCGACGCGGCAGGGGACGCTTGCCGAAGCGGACCGCATCCAGCCGGGGATCGGCTTCGCGCTTGCGACCGAACTCGGACGACAGGCCGGCCAGCACCTCGGTGTCGCCGCGCTCGGCGATCCACTCCGCGCGCAGCGGCGCAAGGCCGCTGGCCAGGTCGATGCGCGCGCTGGCGTCGGTGTAGGGGCCGGAAGTGTCGTAGACCGCGAGCGGGGCGTTGTCCTCGCCGCCGAACATGGTCGGCGTGCGCTCCAGCACGATCTCGCGCATCGGCACCTTCAGGTCCGGGCGCGAGCCCTGGACATGGATCTTGTGCGAGCCCGGGATCGGGCGGACGACGTCGGCCGACAGCTCGTCGGCCTGCTGGAGCAACTGGGAAGGCACCGCGTTCATGTGTTCGTCCTATGGCGCGCCCTCGCGGGCAGGGACGAAGCGGCGGCGTCGGACGCGGCAAGGGCCGGGCCGGCGAAGCTTCCCTACGGCGGTCTCAACCGCATCAGGTTCGAAGGGTCTGTCTCAACCAGGGCCATCGGGCCGCGGTACCCCCGCTTCTGGCCGCTATTTGAACATGCCCGGGCCGCCACGGCCAATCGCGACCGCGGGGTCCCGTCCGCCCGCTGCCGGGCTGGCAGGGGCATGCTCCGGGCCGGCTCACTCGGGCGTGAACAGCAGGTCCTGGTAATCGAAACTGAAATCGGCCAGCGGCGACACGGCCTTCAGGGTGACGCGATCGACCTTGCCCTCGGCATCGAGGCCGAACGTGACATACGCGGGCTCGATGGAGGGATCGTCCCAGTCGGCGCGGAAGGTGTTGAACCGCCAGTGCGCGAGCGTCCCCTGCATGCCGGGGGTCCGCTTGAAGTCGATCCGCAGCCGCCCGTCCACCAGCGCGACGCCCATCGGGCCATACCAGGGGTCGGCATAGGCACCGACATAGCCCGAGAGGGGCAGCAAGGGCTTTCCGCTGCTCCTGCCGCGTGCCTTGCCGTCCGCCTCGAGGGCGTCCAGCGCGTCCAGCGCGGCGTCGACCCGGGCCTGCTTGAACGCACCGAAGTCGGCCACCCAGTCGCGACGCGGGGCGCCCAGGTAGTGGTCCAGCAACTCGTACATCAGTCCCTTCAGGACGACGCCGTCCTCGGAGTTGATGTGCATCGCGAAGCCCACGTCCAGGCTGGGCACCAGCACCACCACGGATTGCATGCCGAACACCGCGCCGCCGTGCTCGATGATCTTCACGCCCCGATAGTCCTGCACGCCCCAGCCGAGCGCATAGCTGGAGAACTGCGGCGTCGTCTCCGCGATCGGCGCGGGCGCCGGGTGGATCGGCACGTGCACCTGGGGCGTCCACATCTCGCGGGAGGCCGCTTCGCTGAAGAGGCGCGCGCCGTCCTCGCCGGCGCCCGGCAGGGCGCCGTGCCCGAGCTGGATCGACAGCCAGCGTCCCATCTCGTTCGCATTGGAGGCCAGCAGGCCCGCCGGTGCGATCACCTGGGGCAGGCCCGCCGCCTCGTCGAGCATTTCCTGCCGGCCGATTCCGCGGATGCGCCCGTCAAGGCGGGCGTGCGGCTGGGCGCGGTCCGGGTTGGCGAACAGGTCGGCCACGTCGGTGGTCGATCGCGGCATGCCCGCCGGCTCCAGCAGATGCTCGCGGACGTAGCGCTCCCAGGTCTGGCCGGTCACCGATTCGATGAGCTGCCCGGCCACCACGTACAGGACATTGTCGTAGGCGTAGCCGCTGCGGAAACTCGTCGCCGGCTCGATGTGGCGGAGCGCATGGACGATGTCGAGGCGGCTGCGCGACGTGCGGGGCACGAACATCAGGTCGCCGGCGCCCAGGCCCAGTCCACTGCGGTGCACCAGGAGGTCGCGCACGGTCATCTCACGGGTGACCCACGGGTCGTACATCTGGAAGCCGGGCAGGTGGTCGGCGACCTTGTCGTCCCAGCCGATGCGCCCTTCGTCGACGAGGATCGCCAGGGCCGCCGCGGTGAAGGCCTTGGTGGTCGAACCGATGACGAACAGGGTGTCGGCGTCGACCGGCTCGCTCGAGCCGAGCCTGCGCACGCCGTAGCCCTTGGCGACCACGTTCTCGCCGCCCTCGACGATGGAGATGGCCATGCCCGGCACGCCGTACTCCTCCATCGCGGCCTCGACGCGTGCATCCAGGTCGGCCGGCGGGGCGGCCCAGGCGCCGGCCGCCCACAGGGCGCCCATGGCGAATGCGATCAGGCGGAATCCACGGGAGGGCAGCATCGGTTGTCTCCTCGACAGGCGGTCAGTCATGAAGGGGGTCGGCCGCGGCGCGGTCGCGCCACAGCCACCAGCCGCCGATCGTCAGCAGCGGAAGCACGTACACCAGCAGGAACAGCCAGGACAGCGCGCGGTAGCCCTGGGCGATCAGCGCCACCAGGCCGAAGCGCTCGGCGATGAATATCGAGCCGACCAGCAGGATCGCGGCGATCACGAAGCGCGCCCCGGCCGGCAGGGCCAGGTCGCGGCGCGACTGCCAGGCGGCGGACACCCGCTCGTTGATCGCATGCACCGCGCCGACGCCACTCTCCAGCAGGGCGAGGAAGATCATCGCCTGGAACAGCAGGTGGAACCACGGCCGTCCCAGCCGCTGCAGGATGAAGTCGGATGGCAGGGTCTCGGTGGCGACCTGCGGATACCAGGCGACCATGCAGACGAAGAACAGCAGCGCGGGGGCCATCGCCAGCGGTCCCGCCAGCACGCCGGCCACGAGCGCATCGCGACGCGACAGGAAGTGCCGCGCGATCGGCAGCACGATCACCGCGCCGACGATGTTGTAGCCCGCGTAGGTGAGTCCGCCCAGCGCCCAGCCATCCGTCGGGATGGCGGTGTCGAAACCGGCGAGGATGCGGTCGCCGAACGCCGACAGCGAGAACACCAGGAACAATGCGTACACGCCATACAGGAACAGCGATGCCCACTTGAACAGCCGCTCCACCGACTGGTTGCCGAAGGCCGACACCGCGCCGATGCCCGCCATCAGGCACAAGGTGCCCACCAGCACCGGCGCGCCCGACATCGCATGGACGATGGCGCCGGCGGCGGCGCCGAACACCGCGAGGATCAGGACCAGAAACAGCACGTAAGCCAATTCGAAGACGCCCCACAGGGGACCGAGCAGCTTGCGGAAGAAGCGCTGGTATTCGAACGAGCGCGTGGCCTGGGCGAACATGAAGGTCGCCGCGCAGACCACGCTCCAGATCAGCATGGCCAGCAACATGCCGTCGATGCCACCCCGCGGCCCGCTGGGCATGAAGAATTCGGCGAGCTCGCGGCCGGTCGCATAGCCACCCCCGATGACGACCGACTTGAAGGCCAGTCCCGGCAGCAGGTAGCGCTGGAACCAGGTCGGCCGGGCGCTCACGGGCGGCCGCCCCCGTGGCTCGACGCGGTCGCCCCATCCCCGACGGCAGCGGTCCCGGCACGTGCCCTCATGCGGCTTCCAG
>JAUIJO010000326.1 GCA_030431185.1 Gammaproteobacteria bacterium
GAAGGTCGGCCAGTCCAGCGCGCCCGACGCGGCGTCGAAGCCCAGCACGCGCCCCATGCGGATGCGACGCCCGACCTCGGCCGCCAGCCACATCGCCTTCTTCGGCACGCAGCCCACGTTGACGCAGGTGCCACCCAGCGCCGACGGCTCCATCAGGGCGACGCGCGCGCCATGCCCGGCGGCGCGGAACGCCCCGGCCAGGCCACCGGAGCCGCCGCCGATCACGATCAGGTCGAAGTCCTGCTGCATACGAGTTCCCGGGAAGCGAAAAGACCGGCGCAGTGTCGCAGCCCCGCCGCGAAAAACCCGTTACCTAGACCCGCCCCGCATGAAACGCTCCATCCTGTAGGGCGTCGGGTCGATGGCCGGCTCGCGTCCGCACATCAGGTCGGCCAGCAACTGGCCGGTGCCGGCGCTCATGCTCACCCCCATCATGCCGTGCCCGGTCGCCAGCCAGAGGCCGTCGCGGCCCGGCACCGGGCCGACCAGGGGCACGTCGTCGCGGCTCATGGGTCGCCAGCCGTACCAGCGCTCCTGCACGACGGGGCCGACCGGCTCGTGCAGGTACTCGGCCACGCCGCGCTCCAGCGCGGCGAGCCGGCGTGGATTGAGCTCGGTGTCGTAACCGGAGAATTCCATGGTGCTGCCCAAGCGGAAACCCTCGTCCCACACCGTCACGCAGACCGATCGCTCGTGCAGCACCAGCGGTCGCCGCGGCACCCGCGCCGGCCGCGAATAAGTGATCGAATACCCCTTGCCGGGCTGCAACAGCGCGCGCAACGCCGGCACGCCGAACGCGTCGGCCATCTTCGGCGACCAGGCACCGACCGCGAACACCACGTCGCCGGCACGCAGCTCTCCGCGGGACGTACGCACGCGCGAGGGACGCCCGGATTCGACCGAGGTCACGGCGCAATGTTCGATGATCGTCCCGCCGCGTGCGCGGACCACGCGGGCCAGCTCGGCGACATAGCGGTCGGGCCGCAACGCCGCGTCGCCATCGAAACAGATGGCCCCGGCCACGCCGGGCTTGAGCGCGGGTTCGCTGGCCTCGTAGGCGGCGCCCTCGACGAGCCGGAACGGGATGCCGGCTTCCTCCAGCAGCACCAGCTCCTTTTGGCCGTGCTCGAACTCGCGCGCGTCGCGGAACACGTAGTCCTCGCCGGAGGCGCGGAACTCACAGTCGAGCCCATGCCGCGTCATCCAGTCCTCGAGCCGGGCGCGCGAATCATTGAGCAGCTGCGCCTTGGCCCGGCTGCTCGCGCGCCAGTCGCGTTCGTTGCAGCGCAGGGCGAACGCGAACAGCCAGCGCCACAGCATCGGATCGATCCGTGGCTTGATGTAGAGCGGCGCATCGGGCGTGAACATCCAGCGCAGCGCGGTGGCGACCATGCCCGGGGCGGCCAGGGGCGGTGCATGGCTGGGGGTGATCGTGCCGCAGTTGCCGTGCGAGCTGCCGCCACCGACGCGCCCGGCCTCGACCACGCAGACGCTGCGTCCGGCGTCGAGCAGGCTGAGGGCGCATGCGAGGCCGATCACGCCGCCGCCCACGATGATGGCGTCGAATGATGTCTCCGCGGGGAAGGCCGCGTCCGGGGTGGCAGGCATGTGGAAGGGCGTCAGGGCATGGGGGCCGCGAGGCGTCGCAGCGGTGGCAATCCAAGATAAGTGAAGCCCCGCCACAACCATTCGACGGGGCCGTGGCGGAAGCGTGCCATCCACAGGTGGGCGAACGCCAGCTGCAGGGCGAATACCGACAGGACCAGCACCACCTGCCCCACCCGCCCGACCTGTCCCCACAAGCCCAGGCCATACCCGTAGAACACCAGGGTGCCGACCAGCGACTGCATGAGGTAGAGCGTCAGGGCCATGCGCCCCGCCGGCGCCAGCACCGTCAGCCAGCGGGCCCCACGCGCCAGCGCCAGCACCACCATTCCCAGGTAGCCGAGGGCCATCATCGGGCCGCCGGCCAGGTGCAGGCTGCTGGCCCACATCGCACGCACGTTTTCGGCTCCCTCCAGGTCGGGGCTCGGATCGACCCGGACGCCCAGCAGGGTCAAGGCCAGGCCCAAGGGGCCCACGCCCCATGCCAGGGCCCGCAACAGCCGGCGATGCGCGGCGGGATCGGCCAGGACGCCGCGGCGGACCAGCCAGG
>JAUIJO010000327.1 GCA_030431185.1 Gammaproteobacteria bacterium
TCCGGCGTGAAAGTCCGGACAGGGTGGCCCTCCGATCGTTTTCCAACCGGTGTCCACCGCAACACGCCCGCACTGGCATCATGGGCCCCATGACCGTCCCCCTGCATTGGCATCCTGCCCGCTTCGACGACCTGGGCACCGACCGGCTCTACGACCTTCTGCGCCTGCGCAGCGAAGTCTTCGTGGTCGAACAGGATTGCGCCTACCTCGACATCGACGGCAAGGACCGCCATCCCGACGCGGTGCACCTGTTGGGGATCGCCGACGACGGCACGCTGGCGGCTTACCTGCGCATCCTACCCCCGGGCCTGGGCCACGGCATCGCCGCGTTCGCCGAGCCGAGCATCGGCCGCGTGGTCACCGCGCCGGCGTGGCGCGGCCGTGGCCTGGGGGACCCGCTGCTGCGCGAAGGCATCGCCGAAACCCTGCGCAAATGGCCGGGGACCGCGATCCGGCTCGGCGCCCAGGCCCACCTGCAGGCCTACTACGCGCGCAACGGCTTCGAGCCTGCGTCCAACGCCTATCTCGAGGATGGAATCCCCCACGTCGAGATGCTGCGTCCCGCCGATTCCGGAGGTTCCCGATGATCGACACGCCCGACTACCGCGCCCTGCTCGACACCGCCATCGATGAAGCCCGCGCGGGCCTGGCCGAAGGCGGCATCCCCATCGGCGCGGCGCTGTATCGCGACGACGGCACCCTGCTCGGCTGCGGCCACAACCGCCGCGTCCAGGAGGGCGATCCCTCGGTGCATGGCGAGACCGATGCCTTCCGCAAGGCGGGGCGCCAGCGCCGCTACCGCGACACGATCATGGTCACCACCCTCGCCCCCTGCTGGTACTGCAGCGGCCTGGTGAGGCAGTTCAACATCGGCACCGTGGTGGTCGGCGAATCGGTCAACTTCCGCGGCGGCATCGACTGGCTGCGCGAGAACGGCACGCAGGTCGTCGACCTGGCCGACGACCGTTGCATCGCGATGCTGGGGGACTGGATCGCCGCCTATCCCGAGGTCTGGAACGAGGACATCGGCGAGGACTGAGTCGCGCCCGCCCGGCCGCCGCCGCGGAAACCAGGCCCCGGATCGGGCGGGGCGTACGGGTCCGTTCGAGGCCCCACCCCACCCGTCCGCACGCACCTACTTGCGCGGCGGGGCGACCGGCTCGGCCGCCAGTACCGGCGAGGCATGCAGGCTGCGCGCCACCGACGCGAGCGCACGCGCGCCCTGGATGGAGGCGCTGTTGAGGCGTCGCACCTCCGCGTGGTCCTCGGCGGGCCGGCCCAGCGCGGCCATCTCGTCGCGGATCTTGCCCATCTGCGCCTTGATGCGCTCGCTGATGCCTTCCAGGCGGTCCATCTTGAAGTCGTACTGTTCGTCCATGATGTCGATCTTCGTGATCTGCAGCGACACCTGCGCAAGCTGCTGGGCGAAGGCTTCGAGCAGGTTCGACAGCGCCATCAGCCCGGTCATCTCCGCCTGCTTCTTGCCCTCGGCGAGCGAGTAGCGCGCGTCGAAGACGAAGATGGTCTGCACGATCGATTCGCGACCGAAGAAGTGCTTCTTGTCGTAGCCGTTCTCCACCACGGAAATGAACAGCGTCAGTCCCGGGGCGAGCGGCCGGGCGGCGAACTGCGACTTGGTCTCGATCGAGGTCCTGGAAGAGACGCCCCGCAACAGGCCCTGCACGGCCTCGAACGCAGCACCGGCGATGAGCTGGTTGATGCCGGCGATCTTCTTGATCGCTTCCGTCGCGCCCACCGCGTCCTCGTCCGACGAGGTGCCCTTCGGCTTCTCGCCGCCGAGCAGGGCATTGCGACAGGTGTCGATCATGCCGTTGATCGCGTCGAGGTTCCATTCGCTCACGCACGACTGGTGCGAGAACGAGCCCATGAGCATGGACACGTCATCGTTGCCATACGGTGCGTAATGTTCCTTCACCGACGTCCTGATCAAGTCGCGGTGCTTGTCGACCTCCGCGTCGAGGTCCTTGCGCATGGTGGCGACGAAGTCCTTGAACTTGTCGTTCTCCCGCGCCAACTCTTCGATGCTTTTCGAGCGTCCCATGTTTCACTCCTTTGACTGGTCGATGCCCCGGACGGGACACCTTCGCCAGTCTCCCGGCCTCGCTCGCGGCGGCACAAGCGAAAGCGCTTGAA
>JAUIJO010000328.1 GCA_030431185.1 Gammaproteobacteria bacterium
GCTCCGGGGGCTCGAGGAACGGGAAGGACTCGATGTCGCCCAGTCCGAGCGCCAGCATGCGCAGGATCACGCCGGCCAGCGCGGCCCGCAGGATCTCCGGATCGGTATAGGGCGGGCGCGATTCGAAATCGGCCTCGGAGTACAGGCGATAACAGGTGCCCTCGGCAATGCGCCCGCAACGGCCCTTGCGCTGGTTGGCACTGGCCTGGCTGATCGGCTCGATGTGCAGCCGATCGAGCTTGTTGCGCTGGCTGTAGCGCTTGACCCGGGCCAGCCCCGGATCGACCACGTAGCGGATGCGCGGCACCGTCAGCGAGGTTTCGGCCACGTTGGTGGCCAGCACGATGCGGCGTTGGGTGCCCGGGTTGAACACGCGGTCCTGGTCGCGGACCGACAGCCTCGCGTACAGGGGCAGGACTTCGGTGTGGCGGTACTTGCGGCGCTCGAGGGCCTGGTGCGCGTCGCGGATCTCGCGCTCGCCCGGCAGGAACACCAGCACGTCGCCGCGCGGGTCCTCGCGGGTGATCTCGTCGCAGGCGCCCACGATCGCGTCGGTGACGGTGCGCTCGCCGCGCCGGCCCTCCTCGTCGGTCCCCTCCCCCTCCAGGGGCCGGTAGCGCACCTCGACCGGATAGCTGCGCCCCTCGACGTCGACCACCGGGGCGTCGTCGAAGTGCGCGGCGAAGCGCGAGGTGTCGATGGTCGCCGAGGTCACGATCACCTTCAGGTCGCGGCGCTTGGCCAGCAACTGCTTCAGGTAGCCCAGCAGGAAATCGATGTTGAGGCTGCGCTCGTGCGCTTCGTCGATCAGGATCGTGTCGTAGCGCGACAACCAGCGGTCCGACTGGATCTCGGCCAGCAGGATGCCGTCGGTCATGAACTTGATCGCGGTCTGCTCGCCGACGTTCTCGTTGAAGCGCACCTGGTAGCCGACCGCGCCGCCCAGGGGCACCTGCAGTTCCTCGGCCACGCGGCGGGCGACCGCGCGCGCGGCGATCCGGCGCGGCTGGGTGCAGCCGATCATGCCCGCCGCGCCCCGGCCGGCGGCGAGGCACAGCTTCGGCAACTGGGTGGTCTTGCCCGAGCCGGTCTCGCCGGCGACCACCACCACGGGGTGCTTGCGGATGAGCTCGACGATGCGCTCGGCCTCGCGCCCGATCGGCAGCGACGGATCGGCGGGCGCCCGCGGCAGCGCGGCGGCCCGGGCTTCGCGGCGCGAGACCGACTCGCTCAATGCCCGGGTGAAGGCGTCCCGGGCGGCGTCGTCGGCGGGACGGCCCTTCCAACGCGACCACAGCCCGTGCAGGCGCCCGCGATCACGGCTGAGGCCGCCGTCGATCGCGCGGCGGGCGGCCTGCAGGGCCTTGCCGTGCGCGTCGTCGCGGCGTCCCTTCCGTGACGCGGCGTTTGCATTTCGATCGCTAGACTCCATCTGTTGTTTGAACCGCTGTCACTTTCAACATGGCGAACCGGGGCGGCCATTGTCGCCCCAACCCCTCGCAAAGGAGAAACCGCATGGCCAAGTCCAAGACCTCGAAGCCGGCCAAGAAGGCCGCGAGCAAGGCCCCCAAGCCCGCCGCATCCCCGGCGCCCGGCTCCAGCGCGCCGGCCATCGACATCGGCATCTCGGCCAGCGACCGCAAGAAGGTCTCCGACGGCCTGTCGCACTTCCTCGCCGACGCCTACACGCTGTACCTCAAGACCCACAATTTCCACTGGAACGTCACCGGCCCCATGTTCAACGCGCTGCACGTGATGTTCGAGGGCCAGTACACCGAGCAGTGGACCGCGCTGGACGAGGTCGCCGAGCGCATCCGCGCCCTGGGCTTCAATGCGCCCGGCTCCTATGCCGAGTTCACCCGCCTGTCGTCGATCCCCGAAGAACCCGGCCTGAGCGACGCGGCGGACTGGAAGGAGATGGTGCGCCAGCTCACGGTCGGCAACGAAGCCGTGTGCAGGACCGCCCGCAAGACCCTCAAGACCGCCGAGAGCGCCGGCGACGACCCGACCGTCGACCTGATGACCCAGCGCCTGCAGGTCCACGAGAAGACCGCCTGGATGCTGCGCTCGCTGCTGCAGTGACGTCGCGACGCCAGGCCACGACGGGCTTCGCCTTGCGAAGCCCGTAAAAAACGCAAAAAACGGGGTCA
>JAUIJO010000089.1 GCA_030431185.1 Gammaproteobacteria bacterium
CCCCCTGGCCAATCGCCTCGGCATCTGGCAGCTGAAGTGGGAGCTGGAGGACCTGGCGTTCCGTTACCTGGAACCGGACACCTACAAGCAGATCGCGCGCCTGCTGGACGAGAAGCGCGGTGCGCGTGAGCGCTACATCGAGACGGTCAAGCAGACCCTGCGCGATGCCATGGCCGCGCAGGGGATCCAGGCCGAGATCGCCGGCCGTCCCAAGCACATCTTCAGCATCTGGAAGAAGATGCAGCGCAAGGACGCCCCGATCAGCGAGCTCTACGACCTGCGCGCCGTGCGCATCCTGGTGGACGACGTGGCCGCGTGCTACGCCGCGCTGGGGATCGTGCATGCGCAATGGGCGCCGGTGCCCAGCGAGTTCGACGACTACATCGCCCGGCCCAAGCGCAACGACTACCGGTCCCTGCATACCGCGGTGATCGGCCCGGAGGGCAAGACCCTGGAGGTCCAGATCCGCACCCACGAGATGCACCGGGCCGCGGAACTGGGCGTGGCCGCGCACTGGAAGTACAAGGAATCGGGCAGCCAGGCCGCCGACGCCGCCTTCGACCGCCGGATCGCGTGGATGCGCACCCTGCTGGAAGCGCGCGACGATGATGCCCAGCTCGCCGGCGCGCTCGACAGCGAACTGGTGGAGGACCGGGTCTACGTTCTGACGCCCAAGGGCGAGGTCGTCGACCTGCCGATCGGCGCCACGCCGCTGGATTTCGCCTACCAGGTGCACACCGAGGTCGGCCACCGCTGCCGGGGCGCCAAGGTCGACGGGCGCATCGTGCCGCTGGACCACAGGCTCGCGACCGGCGACCGGGTGGAGATCATGACCGCCCGCACCGGCGAGCCGCGGCGCGACTGGCTGATCGAGTCCAACGGGTTCCTGGCCAGCAGCCGCTCGCGGCAGAAGGTCCGCACCTGGTTCCACAAGCTCGACCGCGCCCGCAACGAGCAGGCCGGCAAGGACATGCTCGACCGCGAGCTGCGCCGCCTCGGCCTGCTGGGCGCCGACCTGGCGCCGGCGCGCGAACGCTTCAGCGTGGTGCACGACAGCGACCTGCACGTGCAGGTGGCGCTGGGCGACCTGGGCCCGCACCAGGTCGGCCGCGTGCTGCTGGAACACGACCGCGCGGAGGCGGCGCCCAGGGCCCCGGCCGCGCCGCCCGCCTCGCCTTCGCCCCGGCCCAGGCGGCGGCCCGAGGGCAGCAGCGAGTTCACCGTCGAAGGCGTCGGCAACGTGCTGACCCAGATGGCGCGCTGCTGCCAACCGCTCCCGGGCGAACCGATCGCGGGCTACCTGACCCGCGGGCGCGGGGTGAGCGTGCACCGGCCGGGCTGCGCGACCTTCGCGCGGCTCGCGGCCTCGCAGCCGCAGCGGGTGCTGCCGGTCGAGTGGGGGCGCGGCGGCAGCGCCCACGAGATCGACGTGGAGATGCGTGCCATCGATCGCAAATGGCTGTTGAAGGACGTCACCAACCTGGTCGCGCAGGACAACGTCAACGTCACCAGCATGCGCAGCGAGCACGAGCGCGATGGCGCGCACGTGCGCCTGCACCTTCGCCTGAAGGTGGCCGACTTCGGCCAGTTGTCGACCGTGCTCGGCAAGCTGGCGTCGCTGCCGGGCGTCGAACACGCGCGGCGCGCCTGAGTGCGCGCCTGCCTGAAGACCTGCTCAGGTAGGCGGCGATGGCAGCGACTATGCTGGATCGGCAATGGAACCTGATCCGCACGCAAGGCCCCGCGACGGGGCATCGGCACGCGTCGAGCCCGCCCTGGACGACGGGCGCGCGGCGCGGGTGCCGCTGGCCCGGCGCACGCCCCCACGTGGCATCCCGGCGGCGCCCGGACGCCCGTCGTGGTGGTGGGCCGGCGCGGCGGCCCTCGTCCTTTTGTTGTTCGCCCTGCTGGTCCTGCGGCAACCCCTGGCCGATCGACTCTGGCCGGAGACGCGCGCCCAGCAGCTCAGGCTGGATGCCGCCCAGGCGCTCGTCGAGGGCCGCCTGACCGCGCGCGACGGCACCGGTGCGCGCGAACTGTACGAGGCCGCCCAGGCCCTGGAACCGGACCGTCTGGAGGCGCGCGAAGGCCTCGCCCGCGTCGGGGAGGCGGCGCTCGGCCAGGCGTCCCGCGCCGTGTCGGAGGGACGCGAGGTCGATGCGCGGCTCGCCCTCGACCTGGCCCGCGAACTTCATGTGCCGCGCGCGCGACTGGACGTGCTCGAGGAGCGGCTGCGCCTGAGCGCGATGGAGGGCGTGGACGTCGACCAGTGGCTGGTGGCCGCCGATTCGGCGCGGGTGGCCGGGGAACTGGTGGGCAGCGAGGATGCGGCACTGCCGCTCTACGATCGCGTGCTGTCCCTGCAGCCGGACCGCGTCGAGGCCCTGGAGGGACGGGAAGACGCGCTGGATGCCCTGGTCCGGCAGGCCCGGACGGCCCTGGATGCGGGGGCGCTGGCGCGTGCGGGCCGCCTGTTGCGGGAGGCACGCCGCCATGATCCGGGCCACGTCGACCTGCCCGATGCGCTCGCGGAACTGGCCCGCCTTGGCGAGAAGGCCCAGGCCGATGCCTCGCGCGCGTTCGCCCGCGGGCAGTTGCCGGAGGCGCGGGCGCGTTGGCGCGAACTGCTCGATGCCGACCCGTCCAGCGACGCCGCGCGTCGCGGACTGGGCGACGTGGCGGCCGCATGGGCCGCGCAGGCACGTCGCGAGGCGTCCGACTTCCACTTCGATGCCGCCGACGGCGCCCTGGCGGAAGCGCGGGCGACGGCCGCCCTGTTGCCGGAGGCACCGCTCGACCTGGAGGCGGTGGAACGCGACATCGACGGAGCGCGCCGGGTGCGCGAACGCATGCAGTCGCCGGCGAGCGGCGCCCACCTGACGCCCGCGCAACGCGAACGCAGGCTGGTCGAGTTGCTGGACCAGGCCGAGGCCGCCCGGGGCCGGGGGCAGCTGCTCGCGCCGCCCGGGGACAGCGCCTACGACCGGCTCAGCGCCGCGCGGGCGTTGTCGCCCGCGGACCCGCGCGTCGTGCAGGCCACCGCGCGGATGTTGCCCACCTCGGTCGCGTGTTTCGATGATGCCCTGCGAGGCAACCAGCTGGTCCGGGCCGGCCGTTGCCTGGAGGCCAGCGAGGTCCTGGGCATGGCCCCCGGTCGCCTGCGGCTGTCGCGCGAGCGACTGGCGCAGCGCTGGATCGCCGTGGGCGACGAACGCCTGGGGGCGGGCGAGCTGGACCGGGTCGAAGCCGCGATCGCCGCCGCGCGCGCACTCGACCCGAAGGCCCCGGGCCTGGACGACCTCCAGCAGCGGCTTCGCGCGGCGTCGGTCGAGCCCTAGCCGATCGGGCCGTCGACCGCACCCGTGCCGGCGGGCGTGGCCTCGTCCTGGCGCAACAGGATCCGCCGGACGACGTCGCGTCCCGCGTCGAGGGAAAAGTGGCGTTCGACGTTGCGACGCGCACCCGCGGCCAGCCGCTGCCACAGGGCTTCGTCCTCATGCGCGCGAAGCACCGCCGCGGCGAACGCGTCGGGCGCGTCGGCCACGAGCACGTCCTCGCCGTCGACCAGGTGCATGCCCTCGACCGCGCAATGGGTGGCCACCACCGGCTGGCCATGGGCCATGCTCTGGTTGACCTTGCCCTTGACCCCCGCGCCGTAGCGCAGGGGCGCCACCGCCACCCGGGCACCGTCCAGCCACGGCGACAGGTCGGGCACGTGGCCGTGGACCTCGATGCCGTCGCGTCCGTGCAGCGCACGGATCGAGTCGGGCACGTCGCCGCCGATGCAGTGGAAGCGAAGCGCCGGCGCGCGCTCGCGCAGCCGGGGCCAGACTTCGGCGCTGAACCAGTGCACCGCGTCCACGTTCGGCGGATGGCGGAAGCCGCCGACGAACATCACGTCGCGGCGTTGCGCGAATCCTGGGCCATCCCCGGGCAGGTGATGCAGGTTGGAGAGGATCTCGACGCGGGCGCCCGGGGCGTCGGAGGCCAACAGCTCGCGCTCCACCGCACTGACCACCAGGGTGGCGTCGCTGCGGCCGACCAGGTCGAGCTCGAGCACGCGCGTGCGCTCGGCGGCGCGCGACAGTGCCGGGTCGCCGGCCAGCTCGGCCCCACGCCGCTCCCGCAGGTAGTGGAGGTCCACGGTGTCGAACACCACGCGCGCCCGGGGTGCGTATCGGCGCAACAGGGGCAGCATCTCGCGCATGACGTAGTGGCGGCACGCCACGACGGTGGCGAAGCGCCCGCCGTGCTCGCGCAACCACGCGGGGATGCCCCCGGCATGCGGGGCGTGCCAGGCTTCCACGCCCAGCGACTGCAGCAGCGCCGTGTGCTCGCCGTCGTGCTTGAGGTCGGCCGGCAGGAACACGACGTGGGCGCCTTCTTCCTGCAGCAGGCGCATCAGGTTGACCAGGCGCAGGGAGCCCGAGTCGTGGTTGGGCCGGGGCGTCAGCGCGTCGATGACGAGGACGCAGTGATCATGGTGCCGGTCGGTGACGCGACCCAGCGGCACGTCGTGGGCCGGGTGGCGCGCCAGCCGTGGGCGCCAGCGTTCGACGAATTTCGTCTGGTTCTGCACCTGGTACGCCTTGACGCCACGCCGCGTGTCGGTACCCGCGGTGGCGCCTTCCACGTGGACGACGCGCGCGTCCGGCTGGACCAGGACCTGCAGTCCCTGTTCCCGGGCCTTCATGCACAGATCGGTGTCCTCGTAGAAGGCCGGGCTGAAGTGGGTATCGAAGCCACCGAGCCCCTGGAAGACCGTGGTACGGATCGCCAGTGCGGCACCCGAGCAGTAGTCCACGCGGCGGACGAAAGCGAACGCCGGGTCGTTGGCGGCCCGGTGGCGCCCCAGCTTCTCCGCCGAGCCATCCCGTCGGACGATCCCGCCGGCCTCCTGCAGGCGCCCGTCCGGGTACAGCAACTGGGCGCCGACGATGCCGGTGCCGGGATGGGCATCGAAGGTGTCGATCAATGCGTCGAGCCAACCCGGTTGCGGCACGGTGTCGTTGTTGAGGAACACCAGGAACTCACCCGAGGCGAGCGAGGCGCCGTCGTTGCAGGCGGCGATGAAGCCGCCGTTGGCAGCGCGGCGGTGGTAACGCAGGCCCTCGACCTGGCGCAAGGCCGCTTCGGTGTCGTCGCTGGAGCCGTCGTCGACCACGATCACCTCGAAGGCCGCCGCCGGCGGATGCGCGGCGATCGCCCTCAGGCAGGCGAGGGTATGGGCGAACTGGTTGAACACCGGGATGACGATGCTGGCGCGCGGTGCCTCGCTGCGCGGCAGCGTGAAGGGCGCGAAGGGACCGGCTTCAGGCAGGAACAGGGCGGGTCGCTGCCCGCGTGGTACCCGCTGGAACTGCCGGAGCACGCGTTCCCACGATGCCTTCCAGCCGCGGGTGCGCAGGCTCGCGATCCCGCGCCGGCACAGGCCGGCGATGCGGTCGATCTGGAAACGGATATCGGCGGCGCTCATGCGTATCCGTCCATTGGCATTGCTGAAGGAACTCCCATCACGGGTCGGGGGGCCGCGCGGACGCGGGCGCGCGCTGCGCTAGACTCGCCTGAACGAGGGCGCCGCCCCGCCATTGTCCCATGCCGTGGCCCGAAACCCGCACAACCGGATCAAGTACGAGGAAGACGACAGCGAGCAGGACGAGCGCCGGGGATGGCGCGCCTGGCTGGTGACCCTGGCCCTGGCGGCGGTCGCGCTGGGGCTCGGATTCCTGGTGCCGTACATGCTGTACCTCAACCACGAGGTGGGCGCCCGCTTCGGCCAGTTGCAATGGCAGATCCCGACCCGGGTCTATGCCCGTCCGCTGCTGTTGGCGCCGGGCCTGCGCATGGACGCCGACACGCTGGGCACCGAGCTGGCGGCCGCCGCGTACCGCGAGGGCGACGGCAAGGCCCCGGGCACCTACCTGCACGACGGCAGTCGCTGGGTCATCGCGAGCCGCGGTTTCAACGATGTCGGCGGGCCGGTGCCGGCGCGTCGCGTCGAGCTGCGCCTGGCATCCGGTCGGGTGGGGGATCTCCAAGAAGCGGGCGCGGGCGCCCCCATCGAGCAGGCCCCGCTCGATCCGGCCCGCATCGCCACCCTGTACGGCCAGAAGCAGGAGGAGCGCCGGCTGGTGCGAATCCAGGACGTCCCGGACCTGCTGGTCACCGGCCTGCAGGCGGTCGAGGATCGGGACTTCGCCCACCACCACGGCATCGACGTCGGCGGGATGGTGCGCGCGGCCTGGGTCAACCTGCGCTCGGGCGCGGCCCGCCAGGGCGCCAGCACGCTCACCCAGCAGCTCGCCCGCAGCGGCCTGCTGGGCATAGGGCGCGAGCAGACCTTCACCCGCAAGGGCAAGGAGATCCTGTACGCGCTGCTCATCGAGTCCCGGTACGACAAGGGCACGATCCTCGAGGCCTACCTCAACCAGGTCTACCTCGGCCAACGCGGTGCCCAGGCCGTGCATGGCGTGGCCGCCGGCGCCGAGTTCTGGTTCGGCCGCGACCTCAAGAACCTCAGCACCGAGCAGATCGCCCTGCTGGTGGGCATCGTCCGCGGGCCCTCCTACTACGACCCGCGGCGGCATCCGGAGCGGGCCCGGGCGCGGCGCGACTTCGCGCTGGGGGAGATGCACGAGACCGGCCTGATCGACGACGCCGAGTACCAGCGCGCCCTGGCCGCGCCACTGGGGATCAGCCAGACGCCCGGCAGCCTCTCGGCGAACCGCTTCCCCGCCTACATCGACCTCGTGCGCCGCCAACTGGCGCACGACTACCCGGCCGACGCCCTCGCCGGGGCCGGCTTGACGGTGATGAGCGGCATGTCGCCCTCCGCCCAGGCCTACGCCGAGGCGGCGGTGACGCGCGCGCTCAAGGACCTCGACAACGACAAGCGGCCGCCCCTCGAATCGGGCCTGGTGGTGACCGACGTGCACAACGGCGATGTCATCGCCCTCGTCGGCAGCCGTGATTTCGCACGGCCCGGCTTCAACCGGGCCCTCGAGGCCAAGCGTCCCGTGGGTTCGCTGATCAAGCCCTTCGTCAACCTGCTGGCGCTGGCCCAGCCGGGGCGCTGGTCGCTGGCGAGCTGGGTCGACGATTCGCCCGTCAAGGTCGCACTGGGGCGCGGCAAGACCTGGGAGCCGGGCAATTCCGACGGCCGCAGCCATGGCACGGTGCGGCTGGTCGATGCGCTCGCGCATTCGTACAACCAGGCGACGGTGCGGATCGGCATGGCGGTGGCGCCCGAGCGCATCGCTGCCCTGGTCAAGACACTGGCGGGGATCGACGCGCAGCCGAACCCGGCGCTGATCCTCGGGTCGCTCGACGAGAGCCCCTACGCGATGGCGCAGCTCTACCAGTTCCTCGCATCGGGCGGCGAGATCCAGCCCCTGCACGCCGTGCGGGGCGTCCTCGATGCCCAGGGCAACGCGCTCAACCGCTACGACAAGGCCCCCGCCCCGGCCCAGGAGGGCGATGCCGTGGCGGCGCGCCTGATCACGATCGCGTTGCAACAGGCCGTCTCCGGCGGCACCGGACGGCGCCTGGTCGCCGACGGCCTGGGCCACTTGGCGCCGGCGGGCAAGACCGGCACCAGCAACGACGGCAGAGACAGCTGGTTCGCCGGCTGGACCGGCGACCATCTGGCGGTGATCTGGATGGGCAACGACCAGAACCAGGCCACCGGGCTGTACGGCGCGACGGGCGCGATGCGGGTGTGGTCGAACATCTTCCGCAACCTGCCCAGCGCGACGCTCAAGGTCGGCGACACGGGACTGGACTGGGCCTGGGTGGTGGGTGCCGACAGCACCGATGCGAGCTGCGAGGGCGCCCGGCGCTTCGCGTTCGTCGCCGGCCAGGCGCCGCCCTACGCCCCTTGCCCGCTGCCGGAGCCCGCGCCGATCGAGGAGAGCGGGCAGGGCGGCTGGCGGGAATGGTTCGGCTTCGGCCGGGACCGTGACGAGACCTCCGAGACCCCATCCGATGAGGCCCCGACGCCATGATCCGTTCGCCCATGCGGGGTCGCTGCGCCCTGCTGGCGGTCGCCATGGCGCTCGCCGGCTGCGCCACCCCGCCGACCCCGCCCGAGACCGTCGAGCCGGGCTTCGACGCCCAGGCCGCGGTCGCCGACATCCGTGCGGCCGGCACCGCCAGCGGTGGCGAACTCGATGTCCAGCCGCTGCGCGATCCGCAGGTCACCGATCTGGTGGCCGAGTCCGAGGCCCTGGAGGTGCAACGCCTGTACCGCGCCGCCGCCGAGCGGCTGGACATGGCGCTGGAGCTGGCCCCGGACGACCCGAACGTCCTCCAGCGGCGGGCCGAGATCGCCCTGCTGCTCGGCGAGCCGGACCAGGCCGAGCGACTGGCCCTGCTGGCGCAGGCGGCGGGGACCGAGGTCGGGCCGCTCTGCCGGCGTCACTGGGAAACCGCCCTGCAGGCGCGCCGCGCGGGATCGGCACCGCCGGACGATGCCGGCCTGCCCCGGGTGTCGGAGGCGGAAATGACCCGGCGCCGCGATGCCTGTACCGTGGCGCCCCCACCGCGCTTCTGACCGCTTGCATGGACGACACCGCTCCGCCGGCCCCCTCCCGGCTGGCCCTGGCCGCACGCGAGGCGCTGGAGGAGGGAGGGCTGCTGGCTTCCAGCATCGAAGCCTTCGCCCCGCGCAGCGCCCAGCAGGCGCTGTCGGCCGCCGTGGCGGAAGCCTTCCAGTCGCGTGGCACCCTGATCGCGGAGGCCGGCACCGGAACCGGCAAGACCTTCGCCTACCTGGTCCCGGCCCTGTTGTCGGGCATGAAGACCATCGTGTCGACGGGGACGCGTGCCCTGCAGGACCAGCTCTATCATCGCGACCTGCCGCGGGTGCGCGATGCACTGGGTGTCGGGCTCAAGACCGCCCTGCTCAAGGGGCGCGCGAACTACCTGTGCCATCACCGGATGCACCTGGCCAAGGGTGAGCCGCGCTTCCACAGCCGCGAGATGGCCGCCCAGTTCCAGCGCATCGTCGCCTGGGCGGGACGGACCCGGATGGGCGACCTGGCCGAGGTCGAAGGCCTGGGCGAGGATTCGCCGCTGGTGCCGATGGTCACCTCGACCACCGACAACTGCCTGGGCAGCGAATGCCCGTTCTTCTCCGAATGCTTCGTCGTCCAGGCGCGGCAGCGCGCGCAGTCGGCGGACCTGGTCGTGGTGAACCACCACCTGCTGCTCGCCGACCTCGCGCTCAAGCAGGAAGGCTTCGGCGAGATCCTGCCCGGCGCGCAGGCCTTCGTCGTCGACGAGGCCCACCAGTTGCCGGACCTGGCGTCGCAGTTCTTCGGTGAGGCCCTCAGTGCCCGTCCGCTGGTCGAACTGGCGCGCGATGCGGTCGCCGAGTGCAAGGAGGTGCCGTCGGCCCTGGCGAGCCTCCAGGAACCGGCCCGCGAGCTCGAACAGGCCACCCGCGCGCTGCGCAGTGCGATGGACGACCTGCCGGTGCGCGGCACCCGGCAGCGGGCCTCTGAACTCGATGCGTCGGAAGCGGCGCTCGAGGCGCTGGCGCAGGCCCTGGCCGGGATGCAAGCGGCCCTCGAGCCGCTCGAGAGCGCCGCGCCCGGTTTCGAAGCCTGCCTGTTCCGGGCGAAGGACCATGCCGCGCGGCTGCGGCGATGGCGCGACCTCGAGGGGGGCGAACCGCCCGACGACGCGCCTGTGCCGGCGGATCCGGACGACCGCGCGCCGCCGCCGCTGCCCGACGACGTGGACAGCGTGCGCTGGTACGAACTCAGCGCGCGCGGCTTCCGCCTCAGCCGCACGCCGCTCGACGTGGCGGGGCCCCTGGCCGAACACCGCGAGCGATCCCGCGCGGCCTGGGTCTTCACCTCGGCCACCCTCGCGATCGGCGGCCAGTTCGACCACTACGCGCGCAAACTGGGCCTGCAGGCACCGCGGACACTGCTTGCGCCCAGCCCCTTCGACTGGCCCGGGCAGGCCTTGTGCTACCTGCCGAAGGGCCTGCCCGAGCCGGCGTCCCGGGACTACAGCGCGGCGCTGCTCGACGCGGTGCGCCCGGTGCTCGAAGCGTCCGCCGGGCGGGCCTTCCTGCTGTTCGCCTCGCACCGCGCGCTGCGCGAGGTCGCCGCCCTGTTGCGCGCCGCCGACGTGCCCTGGCCGCTGTTCGTCCAGGGCGAAGCCCCGCGCGGCCTGTTGCTCGAGCGCTTCCGTGCGTCGGGCAATGGCGTGCTGCTGGGCGCGGCCAGCTTCCGCGAGGGCGTGGACGTGGCCGGGGACGCGCTGAGCGTCGTGGTCATCGACAAGCTGCCGTTCGGCGCCCCCGACGATCCGGTGTTCGAGGCGCGGCTGGAGTCGATCCGGCGCAGCGGCGGCAATCCGTTCCGCGACGAACAGCTTCCCCAGGCGGTGATCGCCCTGAAACAGGGGGCCGGCCGCCTGATCCGGAGCGAACGCGACCGCGGCGTGCTGGTCCTGTGCGACCCGCGGCTGGTGGGCAAGAGCTACGGCCGGGTGTTCCTCGATTCGCTGCCGCCCCTTCCCCGCAGCCGCGACATCGACGACGTGCGCGGCTTCTTTGGGGGAGAATGCAGGCCGGTGGTCCCGGCGCCGACGGGCGAGGACCTGTTCTGAAGGAGGGCTGGCATGCGCGACGACAAACCCCGCGTCCATGGATTGGGCGGCGTGTTCTTCAAGGCCGAGGACCCCGAAGCGCTGGGCGCCTGGTATGCCGATCACCTCGGCGTCGGCGTGCAGGACTGGGGCGGCGCGGTCTTCCCCTGGCGCCGTGCGGATACCGGGGGCAAGGCGTGTACCGTCTGGTCGCCCTTCAAGGCCGACACGACGTACTTCCAGCCCAGCGACAAGCCGTTCATGCTCAATTTCCGGGTGGACGACCTGGACGCCACGCTCGCGGCGCTGCGCCGCGAGGGCTGCAACGTGCTCGACCGCCACGAAGACGGCGACCAGGGGCGGTTCGGCTACGTGATGGACCCCGAGGGCCATCTGGTCGAGCTGTGGGAGCCCGGCCCCGACGGCGACGCCTCCGGCGAGGTCGACGCGTGAAACTGCTGGCGCTGGAAACCGCAACCGAGGCCTGCTCGGTGGCCTTGTGGCTCGACGGCGAGGTGGTGGAGCGCTTCGAACTGGCACCGCGCCGCCACGCCGAACTGGCCCTGCCCTGGGCCGGCGAACTGCTCGCCAGCGCCGGCATCGCCCGGTCGCAGCTCGATGCGATCGCGGTCGGGCGGGGACCGGGCGCCTTCACCGGCGTGCGTTTGGCGATCGCGCTGGCGCAGGGCATCGCCCTGGCCCTGGATCGGCCGGTGGTGCCGGTGTCGACCCTGATGGCCCTGGCGATGCGGGCGCAGGACGCGGGCGACCGCGAACCGGTGCTGGCCGCCATCGAC
>JAUIJO010000090.1 GCA_030431185.1 Gammaproteobacteria bacterium
TCCGTGTCGCCGTTGACGCTCTGGTCGTCCATGTCGGCACGGTAGGCGATCTCGGCACGCATCTTGGCACGGCTGCCCATGTCACCCTGGACGCCGAAGCCGATCTTGCCGGCGATGTTGCCGTCTTCGCGCTGGCCCGGGGAATCAATGCTCGGGAAGGCGTCGTACTCTTCCTCGGCGCGCTGGTAGCCCATGCCCATCAGGAAATACGGGGCCCAGTTGCGGCCTTCCTGGATGAAGTAGCGACGCAGGTCGAACGAGATGCCGTACTGGCTCCAGTTCAGGTTCTGGTTCGCGTCGACATTGGGGTTCTGGTAGTTCAGCTCACCGTCCAGCGACCAGTTCTCGCTGAGGAACTTGCCGACGCCGGCATACACGAACGGGGCGTTGCGCGTGCCGCGCTCGTTGTCCTGGACGTTGAAACCGGCGCCGCCGGTGAGGTACCAGCGATCATCGAAATCCTGCGCGCTGGCGACCTGCGAGAAAGCCAGGCCCGCGAGCATTGCAGTGCTCAACAAGCGGATCTTCATCTATCACACTCCTTCTATTGAAATCGGTCGTCTTGGACCAGATCGGGTTCAGTATTTCTCACGGCACATTTCAACTCAGGGACACGTCCGGCTTGAGCTCCGAGCCTGCGCCGCGGTCACTGGCGACCGAGATCATACACTGTCAACGCAATTGTTAAAACCGGTTAACGCCGCGCCCGGTGTTCCCGCCCCCCGCCCTGCTCCAAGGGGCCCACAAACGAGGAAACCCGGCCGCGAGGCCGGGTTTCCAGGGAACCATGGCGTGGGCACGAGGCCCACCGGCATGGATCAGTTCTGCACGTTCAGCTCGGTGCGGCGGTTGGTCTCGCTCTTGCAGCCCGGCATGGTCTGCTCGGTCGGCTCCAGCGGACGGCTCTCGCCGTAACCGATCGGACCCACCATGCGCGAGGCATCGATGCCGTTGCTGCTCAGGTAGTCGTACACCGCGGTCGCACGGCGCTCCGACAGGCCCTGGTTGTAGGCGTCCGAACCGCACAGGTCGGTGTGACCGGCCACTTCGACGCGCAGCTCCGGATACCGCTTCAGGATCTCCGTCGCTTCCGACAGGATCGCCACCGCGTCGGGACGCAGGGTCGACTTGTCGAAGTCGAAGTTCACGCCCTTCAGGTCGATGGTGACCGGCACCGGGCAGCCGTCCGGACCGATGGTCTGGCCAGCCTGCGAACCCGGGCACTTGTCGTCGCAGTTGTTGACGCCGTCGCCGTCGTCATCCATGTCCGCGCAGCTCGGCACCGGGGCCGGCGGCGGGGCTTCCATCGGCTCCGGTCCCAGCGGCACCACGACACCGATCGAGGCCAGCACGTCGCCGTACCAGTCTTCACCGTCGTTGCGCTCCGGCGGCGGATCGTCGTTGAACAGCTGCGCGCGGGTGTCGTTGATGCCGACGGCGCGGTACGCGATCTCGGCGCGCAGGCGAGCACGGCCGGCGTTGCCCTGGACACCGGCGCCCAGCTTGAGGGCGGCGGCGCCTTCCTCTTCCTCATACGGGGAATCGGGGTTCGGGAAGTTGTCGAGCTCGATCTCCTCGCGCTGGTAGCCCAGGCCCATCAGGACATAGGGGTTCCAGCTGCGGCCTTCCTCGATGAAGTGGTAGCGCGCGTCGAACGAGATGCCGTACTGGCTCCAGTTCAGGTCCTGGTTGTAGTCCCAGTTCGGGTTCTGGTAGTTGAGCTCGCCGTCGATGGACCAGTTGGGCGAAACGAACTTGCCCAGGCCCAGGCTGACAAACGGAGCGTTGCGGGTTTCGCGATCGTTGTCCTGCAGGTTGAAACCCGCAGCGCCGGTGATGTACCAGCGATCGTCGAATTCCTGCGCGCTGGCCGCCTGGGCCAGGCCCAGTCCACCCAGCAGGGCGGCGCAGAGGAGTTTCTTATTCATATGTAGCTCCTGAAGTCAATAAATATTGGAAACACGCGTCTGCGAGGATCCATGCCGTCGGGACGGACGTCCTGTATGAACGCCATCGACGCGAAGGTTATGCGTGGGGCCGTGAAAGCCATGTTAACGAGCGGCTAACAAAACCACGAAAATCAAACGAGGCCTTTTCGGCTTATTCGCCATTCAGCATGGACGCGCGGGAACGCGCGCTTCCTGCTCCCTTCCCGGGTGGCGCGCGCATGCGTTTTCAAGGCGTTTCCGACTGGACAGGATCCGCCGGCTGCGTACCGACCCGACAGTCGGGAAACCTGGATCGCGGCGTGGGAAATGCACCGCCATCCGATAATCGACAGCAACAGCGGCACGCCATTCAAGCCTCGCCGTCCTGGGGGCATCCCCCCTCTCATCGAATATCCCATCCCGCCCGGTCGCCGGCGCGGGTGCCGCGCAGGGACCGGCACCCCGGTCGGCCCGGCAAGGTCGCGCGTGGCGGCGCCCCGGCCAGGCAGAGCGACAGCCGGACGAGGACCGCGATGCGATGGCCCCCGTCCACGTGCACACTGTGGCGCGCCGCCCACGCCGTGCCGGCGACAGTTGTATTGACTGCCCAAGCACGGCATCGTGCCTTTTCCATACGCAAGCGTATCCCGATGACGACCGCCAGCCCCGCCACCGCCAGCACCCCGCGACACGCGGCCTACCCCCATCTGCTGCAGCCGCTCGACCTGGGCTTCTGCACCCTGCCCAACCGCGTGCTGATGGGGTCCATGCATACCGGGCTCGAGGACAAGGCGGCGGACTTCCCCAAACTGGCGGCCTATTTCGCCGAGCGGGCCGCGGGCGGCGTGGGCCTGATCGTGACCGGTGGCTTCTCGCCCAATATCGTCGGTTGGCTCAAGCCGTTCGGTGGCACCCTCCGTTGGCCCTGGGAGGTGCGCAAGCATCGCCAGGTCACCCGCGCCGTGCACGACAACGGCAGTCGCATCTGCCTGCAGATCCTCCATTCGGGACGCTACGGCTACCACCCGCTGCAGGTCGCGCCCTCCAGGCTCAAGGCGCCCATCAACCCCTTCACTCCGCGCGCCTTGTCCGCACGCGGCATCGAACGCCAGGTCGCCGCCTTCGTCCGCACCGCGCAACTCGCGCGCGACGGCGGCTACGACGGGGTCGAGGTGATGGGCTCGGAAGGCTACCTGCTCAACCAGTTCACCGCGCCGCGCACCAACAAGCGTGACGACGCCTGGGGCGGCGATGCGACGCGGCGCATGCGCTTCGCGGTCGAGATCGTCCGCCGCATCCGCGAGGCCTGCGGGCCGGACTTCATCATCGTCTACCGGCTGTCGATGCTCGACCTGGTCGACAACGGCCTGGCCTGGGACGAGGTCGTGCAACAGGCGCAGGCCATCGAAGCCGCCGGCGCCACCCTCATCAACACCGGCATCGGCTGGCACGAGGCACGCGTGCCGACCATCTCCACCTCGGTGCCCCGCGCCGCCTTCACCGGCATCACCGCGCGCCTCAAGCCCCACGTGGGCCTGCCCCTGGTGACCACCAACCGCATCAACATGCCCGATGTCGCCGAAGCCATCCTCGCGCGCGGCGATGCCGACATGGTTTCCATGGCCCGCCCGCTCCTGGCGGATCCGGAATGGGTCAACAAGGCGCGCGAGCAGCGCGCGGACGACATCAATACTTGCATCGCCTGCAACCAGGCGTGCCTGGACCACGTGTTCCAGAATCGCCGCGCCAGTTGCCTGGTCAATCCCCGTGCCTGTGCCGAGACCGAGCTGGACTATCGTCCCACCGCCACGCCGCGCCGCATCGCCGTGGTCGGAGCGGGCCCGGCGGGCCTGGCCTGCGCGACGGTCGCCGGCGAGCGTGGCCACCACGTCACCCTGTTCGACGCGCACGCGGAAATCGGGGGCCAGTTCAACCTGGCCAAGCGCATCCCGGGCAAGGAGGAGTTCCACGAGACCCTGCGCTATTTCGGGCGGCGCATCGACCAGACCGGCGTGCAGTTGCGACTGGGCACGACCGCCGACGCCGCTGCGCTGTCGTCGTTCGACGCGGTCGTGCTCGCGACGGGCATCAAGCCCCGGGGCGTCGACATTCCCGGTGCCGCGCATGCCAAGGTGGTGAGCTACGTCGACGTGCTGAGCGGGCGCGTGGTGCCGGGTCGCCGGGTCGCGATCATCGGCGCCGGCGGGATCGGCTTCGACGTCGCGGAATTCCTCGTGCAGGAGGGCGAGTCGCCCAGCCTCAATGCCAAGGCGTGGCGCGCGGAATGGGGCGTCGACCTGGCCTACGGGGAAAACCGCGGTGGCCTCGTCGCACCGCGTCCCGAGCCGCCGGCGCGCGAAGTCTGGCTGCTGCAGCGCAGTCCCGGCAAACCGGGCCGGCGCCTGGGCAAGACCACCGGCTGGATCCATCGGGCGACGCTGAAGTCGCGCCAGGTGAAGATGCTGGGCGGCGTGGAATACCTGGGCGTGGACGATGGCGGGCTCGCCATCCGCGTGGAGGGCGTCGAACAGGTCCTGCCGGTCGACCATGTGGTCGTCTGCGCCGGCCAGGAGCCCTACCGGCCGCTGGCGGATGCCCTGCCCGCCACCGACGTGCACGTGATCGGTGGCGCCGAAGTGGCCGCCGAACTCGATGCCAAGCGGGCCATCGCGCAGGGCAGCCGACTCGCCGCCGAACTGTGACGGGAAGCACGCATCATGCGCCGCCTCCGGCGCTGAAGGCCGTATTACCGAACCGATGCGTTCAGCATTCGAAGGGTCTCCCCTGGGCGGCTCCACGCCTTGGGCCACAAGGCTTTCGTGATTATCTGAGCGAAAAATAAACCGAAGCGAATCCGTGACTTGGGGTAGCTGTTCAGCTTATGTTTAATAAGCGGCGGCTACCTTGCGCCAACTTTTGCAGCCGCCCGTTCACGCGGCCACCCTCACCGCCCCGCGATCCTGCGGCGCGGTGATCGGGGCAAAGCGCGCCACAGAGCCGCCGCCCTTCAGTAATGCGATTCCCGCACCAAGCACGGCACGTCCAGACCGCCGCGCTTTGAAAAACGCCATGTCGGACCGCCAGGCAGTCACCGCCCCCCCGGGGTGGACGCTGGAGTGCGGTCCGGCGCAACGAAGTTGGAGTTCACATGAAGTTGGCTTGGATCCTCTGGTTGGCATCGGTTCTGTCACCCAACGCCGCAGATTCACTCTGCCTGAGCACGACGCTCTACCTCGAAGCCCGCGACCAGTCCGTCCAGGGCCAGCAAGCCGTCGCCGAGGTCGCCCTGCGCCGACGGGACAGCGGCCTGTGGGGCGACGACGTCTGCTCCGTGGTCACCGCCCGCAAGCAGTTCGCGCCGACCATCGTGTCGCCCAACACCCGCCTGAGCAATGTCGACGCCTGGGGCGAAGCGGTGAGCGTGGCGCTGGAAGCCGAGCGCAACTGGGCCCTGCCGGTGGGCGAGCGCAAGGAGATCGTCCCCGGCGCGAGCCACTTCCTCGCCGCGAGCATCGCCAGCCCGAGCTGGCGCAACGCCTACCAGGTGGCCAAGATCGGCGACCACACCTTCCTGAAGGTGCAGACCCTCAAGCCGCGCAAGCTGGAGCCGCTCCAACCGGCCTCGTGACGCCGCGTTGCACCCCTCGCATGGAGAATGACCCGACGGGTCGGCGATCGTCGCCGGCCCGTTCTTCGTTCCAGGCTCCAGGAGGCCGCATGAAGCTCTACACCAAACCCGGCGCGTGCTCGACCGCCGACCACATCGCACTGCAATGGACGGGCCAGCCGTTCGAGGTCGAGATCCTCGACAAGGACGCCATGAAGTCGCCCGCCTACCTGGCGATCAATCCGGCCGGCGCGGTCCCGGCGATCACCGACGGCGACTTCGTCCTCACCCAGAACGCCGCGATCATGGGGTACATCAGCGACACCCACCCGGAGACCGGGCTGGCGGGTGACGGCAGCGCCCGCCAGCGCGCGGAAGCGAACCGGTGGCTGGCCTTCGTCAATTCCGACCTGCATCCGGCGTTCAAGCCGCTGTTCGGACCTGCCGCCTTCATCGGCGACGCATCCCAGCACCCCGCCCTGCGCGAAGCGGCGCTCAAGCGCCTGCGCGGCCTGTACGAGACCGCCGACCGGCGCCTGGCCGACCGCAAGTGGCTGGCGGGCTTCCGCAGCTATGCCGACCCCTACTTCTACATCACCCTGCGCTGGGCACAGGGCCTGGGGGTCGACCTGTCGGGACTGGACAACCTCGCGGCGTTCAAGCAGCGCATGGAAGCCGACCCGGGCGTCCGCGCCGCGCTGGAGGCCGAGGGCCTGGACTGAGCGGGTGGAGGGGCCTCAACCGTCCTTGTCCATCCCGTGGCGTCCTTTCCAGTAGCGGGTCATCTCCAGGTACGTGAAGGACGCCGACCAGGTGATCAGCATCAGGCCGACCAGCGCCTCGCTGCCGGCCAGCAGGCGGATCGGGCCGACCGGGATCATGTCGCCGAAGCCGACCGTGGTGTAGACCATCGCCGAGAAGTAGACCGAGTCGAGCATGCTGTGCGGATGCATGCCCTGGACACCGCCGACATCCGCGAGGTTGAGCAACAGGTAGTAGGCGCCGCCGAACACCCAGATCTCCACCGTGTGCAGCGCCAGCAGCCACAGGTTGACCGCCACCAGGCGACGGCGCCCGTCGCCCTCGGCGTGCTGGCGGTTGTGGTCGACGATCCGGCTCAGCACTTCGTAGTGCAGCACGATCACGATGCCGACCGCGGCGACCGTGGCGCACAGGATCATGATGTTGGTCGGCCAGTCGTCGTACATGCGCCACCTCGGAAAGGACTCGCAAAGAAAAGGCCCGGACTACCGGGCCTTTTCCCTGACGACGGCCGGCCGGCGGGCGGTCAGCGCTTGTCGATCGCCACGTACTCGCGATCCTCGGGCCCGGTGTAGTTCGCACTCGGCCGGATGATCTTGCCATCTTCGCGCTGCTCGATCACGTGCGCGCTCCAGCCGGTGGTGCGGGCGATGACGAACAGCGGCGTGAACATCGCGGTCGGGATGCCCATCATGTGGTACGCCGAGGCGCTGTACCAGTCCAGGTTGGGGAACATCTTCTTGGTGTCCATCATAAGCTCCTCGATGCGCTCGGACACGTCGAACAGCACCTGGTTGCCGCCGTCCGCGCACAGCTTGCGGCTGATCTCCTTGATGATCGGGTTGCGCGGATCGCCGATGGTGTAGACCGGGTGGCCGAAGCCGATGATGATCTCCTTGCGTTCCATCCGCGCGCGGATGTCGGCCTCGGCCCCGTCGGCGGTGTCGTAGCGGCTGATGATGTCCATCGCCACTTCGTTGGCGCCGCCATGCTTGGGACCGCGAAGCGCCCCGATCGCACCGGTCAGGCAGGAATGCATGTCCGAGCCGGTACCGGCGATGACGCGCGCGGTGAAGGTCGACGCGTTGAACTCATGCTCGGCGTAGAGGATGAGCGACTTGTCCAGCGAGTCGGCGTGTAGCGCGCTGGGCGGCTCGCCGTGCAGCAGGTGCAGGAAATGCGCGGCGACGCTGTCGTCGTCGGTTTCCACGTCGATGCGACGACCGTTGTGGGTGAAGTGCCACCAGTACAGCAGCATCGAACCGAAGCTGGCGACCAGGGTGTCGGCGATGTCGCGTGCCTCCGAGGCCGGGTGTCCGTCGCGCTCGGGCAGCACGGTGCCCAGCACCGAGCAGCCGGTGCGCATCACGTCCATGGGATGGGCGTTGGCGGGCACCAGTTCCAGCGCCTCCTGGACGATCGCGGGCAGCCCGCGCCGGCGCTTGAGCTTGGCCTTGTAGGCCCGCAACTGCGACTTGGTGGGAAGCGTGCCATGCACCAGCAGGTGGGCGACTTCCTCGAAGGTCGACTTCGTGGCCAGGTCGTGGATGTCGTAGCCCCGGTAGTGCAGGTCGTTGCCGCTGCGGCCGACGGTGCAAAGCGCGGTATTGCCCGCGGCGGTGCCGCTGAGGGCGACGGACTTCTTCGGCTTGGGCAGGGTCTGGGCGGTGTCGGTCATGGGATAGCTCCTTGACGGGTCATGCGTGCCGGCTGCGCGGGCGCACCGCTTGCGCGGAGACGCCTTCGCCACGATCCGGCGTGGAGGGAATGGCCGCGGGGGGCGCCTGTCGCCCGCGGCGGGTAAGCCTGGCCGCCCGTCCCGGGAATCCGCGTTCCCCTGGACAGACGCCAATCAAGCAGGGCGCGGCACGAGCGCCGCGACCGCCAACGAACGCGCCGGCGGAGAGGGCACAGGGGGCTCGCATGGCGAGGGCCTGCTCACTCCGTCGGCCGACCACGTTCAGTCCTTGCCATCCGCGAACAGCGCATCGAGCTTGTCCTCGTAGGCGTGGTAGCCCAGGAAGTCGTAGAGCTCGGCGCGCGTCTGCAGCGTGTCGATGATGTTCTTCTGGGTGCCTTCGCGGCGGACGGTCTCGTAGAAATGCAGGGCCGCCTTGTTCATCGCACGGTAGGCACCGCAGCAGTACAGCGCGATGTCGACGCCGGCTTCGCGCAACTCGTCGGTGGTGAAGAACGGCGTGGAACCGAACTCGGTCAGGTTGGCCAGGATCGGCACCTTCACCGCGGCCTTGAACTTGCGGTAGTCCTCGATGGTCTTCATGGCCTCCGGGAAGATCATGTCGGCACCCGCTTCGACATAGGCGCATGCCCGGTCGATCGCGCTGTCGATGCCCTCCACCGCGGCCGCGTCGGTACGCGCCATGACCACGAACCCCGCGTCGGTGCGCGCGTCGACCGCCGCCTTGACCCGGTCGACCATCTCGGCCTTCGTCACCACTTCCTTGCCCGGCCGGTGGCCGCAGCGCTTCTGTCCGACCTGGTCCTCCATGTGCACGGCGGCCACGCCGACGTTGATGAACGACCGCACCGTGCGCGCGATGTTGAACGCCCCGCCCCACCCGGTGTCGATGTCCACCAGCAGGGGCATGTCGGTCGCGTCGACCATGCGGCGCGCGTCGGTCAGCACGTCCTCCATGGTGCTGATGCCCAGGTCGGGCATGCCCAGCGAGTTCGCGGCGACGCCGCCACCGGACAGGTACAGCGCCTTGTAGCCGGTGCGCTTGGCCATCAGGCCCGCGTAGGCGGTGATCGCGCCCATCACCTGCAACGGGGATTCTTCGGCAACGGCGGCGCGGAAGCGCGCGCCTCGGGAGTTGGCGGTGGTCATGGCTTCTCCTGGTGGGCCCACCATTTTAGCCGACCTGCGGGGAGATCACCCGATGCGGCCGCCCGGCGGACGCGCTCGCCCTGCCGCGCGCCGTCTCAGAACGGCGGTGTCGAGTGGAGGTCCAGCGCCGCCCCGCTGGCGGGGTGCACGAAGGCCAGTCGGCTGGCGTGGAGGCATGTCCGCGGCGCGTCCCCCGCCCCGTAGAACACGTCGCCCACGATCGGATGACCGATGCTGGCCAGGTGCAGGCGCAGCTGGTGGCTGCGACCGGTCACCGGCTCCAGTTCCACGCGGCTCCATGCCCCGCCGGGATCGCGTTCGAGCACCCGCCAACGCGTCAGCGCCGGCTTCCCGACCTCATGGTCCACCTTCTGCCTGGGGCGGTTCGGCCAATCGCAGATCAACGGCAGGTCGATCGTCCCGGCCTCGCCCTCCATCCGGCCCTCGACCCGTGCCAGGTAGCGCTTGGCGATCTCGCGACGCTCGAACAGGCGGGCCAGCGCCGACTGCATGGCCTTGCCACGCGCGAACAGCATCAGGCCGCTGGTGACCTGGTCCAGGCGATGCACGGTCAAGGCATCGGGGTACTCGCGCTGCAGGCGCGACGCCACGCAGTCGCGGTTCTCCGGCAGGCGGCCGGGGACCGACAGCAAACCCGCGGGCTTCTCGACGACCAGTAGGTGGCTGTCATCGTGCACTACCTCGACGGCCTGCGATTCGACCATCCCTTCCTCCCTTCGCTACCCGGCCGTGCCGTGCAAGGCCGGGGACCGCCGGCGCATCACCCATGCACACAACAGCGGCACGAGCAACAAAGTAGAAAGGAAATAGCGCCCCTGGACCTCGAATACCAGATGGACGCACCAGAAAGCACCTATCCATGCCACGGGGAGCCAGGCAAGGGCGTCCACTCGCACGTACCGGACCAGCGTCAGGATGGCGTACAGGTAGATCACCAGGGTCATCAGCCGGTAGCTCCATGCTTCACCGAAGGTTACCAGCCTTGCGAGATCCGGCGATGCGGTGGGCAGCCCCTCCTGCATATGGGCGCCCACGCGCGGTGATGCGTGCAGCCACCACCAGGCAAAGGCCGGAGGCATGACAATCTGCCTGGCCTTGCATGCCATGATCGCGCCCCAGTGCGACACAGGACGATTGCCGAGGCGGTCAAGCACCGCCCTGGACAGGGGCTTTCCAAGGTCCGACCGCATCGTGGCAGTCGCCTCTTCGGACCATTGGCCGCACTCAGGATACGACGTGGAAGAGGCGAGGAGACCCGAGTACAGGGTCACCGACGAATTCGTGCGCAGCGCCGCAGAACGTTCGGCGCCTGCCCGCAATCCCGAATCCAGAAGGAAACCCGACAAGACACCCAGCATCAGCAGGGCCATCAGCCCGGGGATATCGCGCCTGCCGTTCCCGCGCGTCACCCCCCAGACCAATGCCATCAGGAGCGAAAGCGTCGAGAGCACCAGTAGGAATTGCGGCCGCGTCGACACCGCAGCGGCGCCCGCCAGCACCGCAAGCACCTTTCGCCACCGCCCCATCCCCCGCTCCGGCGCGCCCATCAGCAGCACCCAGGCAGCGGCCAGGCAGGCCGCCGCCAGCAGATCGAGCTGCACCAGCCCGAAATAGGGGGTCAGCAGCAGCAAGTAGCCGGCCACGATGTGCGCCAACCACTTTCCAGGCGTGGGGTCGATACGCCGCGACATGAAGAGTATCGACAACGCGGCCGGTACGTTGAGCGCCAGCATCGTCGCATGGGCGGACCATCCCAGCGGACGTAGCATCGAGACAAGCAACAGCATTGCCCCGCCCCGCTCGTACCTATCAAGATCCGAAGCTGCAACCCAGTAATAAAGCCAGTCGCTGAAGGGTTCGGGTCTCAACGCAAACGCGAGCGACGCGCTGGCGACCACCAGCACGAAGGCTTGCATCCAGAGCCAGCGCCTGTCGGAAGCCATGCTGGCCAGGCCGTCCAGCCCACCATTCCATCGATATGCCATCTGCAATCCCTTGCAATCCCTTGCGATCCCGGCGGATCGCGATCCGCCGGTTGGACCTCGAACGTCGGAAAGCGCGGATCAGCCCAGCAGGTGGGCGACGCCGGCGCGCTCTTCTTCCAGCTCGGCGAGGGTCTTGTCCATCGCCGCGCGGCTGAAATCGT
>JAUIJO010000091.1 GCA_030431185.1 Gammaproteobacteria bacterium
CTTCTGCTTCATCAGCTCGGTGACGCGCTGGCCGCGCTCGAGCTGCTTGCGGGTGGCTTCGTCCAGGTCCGAGGCGAACTGCGCGAACGCAGCCAGCTCACGGTACTGGGCGAGCGCGATGCGGATGCCGCCCGACAGCTTCTTGATGATCTTGGTCTGGGCCGAGCCACCGACGCGCGACACCGAGATGCCGGCGTTCACGGCCGGGCGGATGCCCGCGTTGAACAGGTCGGTCTCCAGGAAGATCTGGCCGTCGGTGATCGAAATCACGTTGGTCGGGACGAACGCGGAGACGTCGCCGGCCTGGGTCTCGATGATCGGCAGCGCGGTCAGCGAACCGGTCTGGCCCTTGACCTCGCCCTGGGTGAACTGCTCGACGTAGTCCTCGGAGACGCGCGCGGCGCGCTCGAGCAGGCGGCTGTGCAGGTAGAACACGTCGCCCGGGAAGGCTTCGCGACCCGGCGGGCGCTTGAGCAGCAGCGAGATCTGGCGGTAGGCCACGGCCTGCTTGGAGAGGTCGTCGTACACGATCAGGGCGTCTTCGCCGCGATCCATGAAGAACTCGCCCATCGTGCAGCCGCTGTAGGCGCTGATGTACTGCATCGCGGCCGACTCGGAGGCGGTCGCGGCGACCACGATGGTGTGCGCCAGCGCGCCGTTCTCTTCCAGCTTGCGCACCACGTTGGCGACCGAGCTGGCCTTCTGGCCGATCGCGACGTAGATGCACTTGATGCCCGTGTTCTTCTGGTTGATGATCGCGTCGATCGCCAGGGCGGTCTTGCCCGTCTGGCGGTCGCCGATCACCAGCTCGCGCTGGCCACGGCCGATCGGGATCATGGCGTCGACCGTCTTGTAACCGGTCTGCACCGGCTGGTCGACCGACTTGCGCCAGATCACGCCCGGAGCCACGCGCTCGACGGCGGCGGTCTGGGCGGCGGCGATCGGACCCTTGCCATCGATCGGCTCGCCGAGTGCATTGACCACCCGGCCCAGCAGCTCGCGGCCCACCGGCACTTCGAGGATGCGACCGGTGGTCTTGGCGACGTCGCCTTCGCGCAGGTGCTCGTAGTCACCCAGGACCACGGCGCCGACCGAATCGCGCTCCAGGTTCAGCGCCAGGGCGAACGTGGACGTCCCGTTCGGGGCGGGGGGCAGCTCGATCATTTCGCCCTGCATGACGTCGGCCAGACCGTAGATGCGCACGATGCCATCGGACACCGAGGTGACGGTGCCTTCGTTGCGCGCTTCCGCGGTCAGCTTGACCTGGTCGATGCGGGTCTTGATCAGTTCGCTGATTTCGGACGGGTTGAGCTGGGTGCTTGCCATGGGTTTGATTCCCTTGATCCGGCCGCAGCCGGAGATTGCATATGAATTCGGTTACTGCGCGAGCGAAGTCTGCAGGCGCGCGAGCTTGCCCTTGAGCGAGCCGTCGATCACCACGTCCCCCGTGTCGATCACCGCGCCGCCCAGCAGCGAGGCGTCGACCGCCGTGCTGATCTCGACCTCGCGACCGAAGCGCTTCCTGAGCGCCGCCCTGATCGACTCCAGTTCGGACGCCGGAAGTTCGCTGGCCGCGGTGACCTTGGCCTTGACCACGCGGTCGGCCTCGGCACGCATCTCCTCGTACAGGCCGGCGATCTCCGGCAGCAGCACCAGGCGGCCGTTGTCGGCCAGGAGGGCGAGGAAGCGCTTGAACGCCTCGTCCGCCGTGTCGGACGCGAGCAGGCCCACCGCATCGGCTTCGCCGAGCTGCGGATGGCCCAGCAGCGCGTGCGCCTGCGGATGGGCGGCCACCTGCGCGGCGAACGCCAGCGCCTGCGACCATTCGGCGGTGCGACCCGCTTCCCTGGCCAGCGCGAACGCGGCGCGGGCATAGGGACGGGCGAGGGTCAGGGCCTGGGTCATCGCTCAGCCTTCCCGGTCAGATTTCCGCGGCGAGTTCGTCGAGCAGCGCCTTGTGGGCGCTGGCGTCGATCTCGCGGCGAATCAGTTTCTCGGCACCACTCACGGCCAGCACGGACACCTGCTTGCGCAGGTCCTCGCGGGCGCGGTTGGTGGCGGCGGCGATCTCGTCCTCGGCCAGCGCCTTCTGGCGCGAAGCCTCGGCGATGGCGTCGTCCTTGGCCTGGTCGATGATCTGGTTGGCGCGCTGGTGCGCCTGCTCGATGATCTCGTTGGCCTTGGTGCGTGCCGTGCGCAGCTCGGCGTCGACCTTTTCCTGGGCCTGGGCCAGGTGCTGCTGGCTCAGGTCCGCGGCGGCGAGGCCCTCGGCGATCTTCTTCTGGCGCTCCTCGATGGCACTGAGCAGCGGCGGCCAGATCTTGGTCGCGATGATCCAGATCAGGGCGGCGAACGCCAGGGCCTGGGCAAATAGGGTCAGGTTGATGCTCATACGTAAGGCTCTGCCAGATGGTGATGGGCCATCGGCACCCGCGGGTGCCGACCCTTCATCCCCACGACGGGTGGCCGGGGCCACCCATCGCGACGCTCAACCGGTGATTAGCCGGCGACCTTTGCGGCCTCGGCCAGCAGCGCGGAAGCCATCGGGTTGGCGAAGGCCAGCAGCAGGCCGACGGCGACGCTGATGATGAACGCGGCGTCGATCAGGCCGGCGGTGATGAACATGCGGACCTGCAGCACCGGGATCAGCTCGGGCTGGCGGGCGGCGGACTCGAGGAACTTGCCGGCCATGATCGCCAGGCCAAGGCCTGCACCCAGGGCGGCCAGGCCGATCATGATGCCGACGGCCAGCGCGGTGGACGACTGGACCTGAGCGAGGTGGGCAAGAATTTCCATGGTTATCTCCGAACGTAAGTGGTGGTGCTAGAAGGAAGGGTAAAGCGAAAGGGGTGGTGCGATCAGTGAGCGTCTTCCGACAGGCTCAGGTACACGATGGACAGCATCATGAAGATGAACGCCTGCAGCGGGATCACCAGCAGGTGGAACAGCATCCAGGCGAAGCCGAATGCGCCGCCCGCGAAGGCGCCCAGGATGCCGGCGCCGCCGAGCACCCAGATGAGCAGGAAGACGATCTCGCCGCCGAACATGTTGCCGAACAGTCGCATCGCCAGCGAGATCGGCTTGCTCACCCACTCGACGATGTTCAGGATCAGGTTGAACGGCATCATCCACTTGCCGAACGGCGCGGTCAGGAACTCCTTGGTGAAGCCGCCGAAGCCCTTGGCGCGGATCGCGAAGAACAGCATCAGGAAGAACACGCTGATGGACATGCCCAGGGTCGCGTTGACGTCCGCGGTGGGCACCGGCTTCCAGTAATGCACGCCCATCAGTTCGAGGGGCTTGGCGATGAAGTCTGCCGGGATCATCTTCAGCAGGTTCATCATGAGGATCCAGAAGAACAAGGTGATCGCAATCGGCGTCACCAGCTTGCTCGGACCGTGGTAGGTGTCGCGCGCCTGCTTGTCGACGAACTCCAGGCAGATCTCGACGAAGGCCTGCCACTTGCCGGGCACGCCCGGGGTCGCCTTGCGGGTCGCGGTCCAGAACGCGACCACGATCAGCAGGCCCATCAGGACCGCGGAAACGAGGGTGTCCACGTTGAGGGTCCAGAAACCGCCCTCTCCGACCGACGCCGTCAGGTTCTGGAGGTGGTGTTGGATGTACCCGGTGGGAGTCAGTTCCGCCTCGCCCGCCATGTGTCCTGGATCCTGATATCTAGAAAGTGATTGATCAACGCCGGGTCATGGCGTACATCTGCACGGCGAGGCTCATGACCATCCCCAGCAGCAATGGAAGCGGCGGCAAGCGCCAGACCGCCAGACCCAACAACAGCAACGCACACACCACCACCCACTTGACCGCCGCGCCGATGAACCACCGCAGCAGCACCGCACCCGCGGGCTGTATGCCGCCGCCGACCATCAGCCGCGCCGCGACCACGCCCCCCAACAGCATCGCAAGCCCGCCGACAAGCGCCGACACTGCGTGCGGAATGCCCTGGAGCAGGAAGGCCAGCGCCAGCAAGACTGCCGCTCCGGCTTGCCAGGCAAGCGTTTTACGCGCCAGGCGTTGACCTGCTTTCAGGGGATCGTACACGCGGGACTCGATCACGTTGGATAAAACCGCCCGGGTGAGCCGCAAAAGTATAGAGTGCGGAGGCTTCCGCGGCAACCGCCACAAGTCGTCGTCCTGGAAGCCTGGCGCCGGTTCGACCGCCGCGTCGGATGCCATGGACCCTTTGAATCCATTGGAGTTTCCGGCCCGCGCCTGCCGCAATCAATAACAATTCCCATTAACAGGCACGAGAAATGTCCCAGACATTCAGCTTCGCGGCGGCGCACCCCCGCGTGGCGTCTCGGTCGGCCATCCGATGGCCCGCAACCTGCCCGGCGGCGGTGCCGTGGCCCGGGTCGAGCCGGCCAGCAGCCGCTTCGTTGGCCACCCGCCTGGCGGGCTGGGCCCTCCCGGTGAACTTCCGCGGCCGCGGCGTGTCGAAACCTTCGAGCAGCCCCGCCTTCCATTTCCTCGTCAAGGGCCCACGGGCGCGGTCGGCTCGAACAACGAAGCCCCGGCATGCCGGGGCTTCGTTCCAACCGGGTCCCGGGATCGCGCGATCCCGGCCGCCTTGCGCGCCTACTTCTTGCGCTTGGGCAGGTAGAGGTCGGTGATGGTGCCTTCGTAGACCTCCGCCGCCATCGCCACGCTCTCGCTGAGGGTCGGGTGCGGGTGGATGGTGTGGCCGATGTCGGCCGCCTCGCAGCCCATTTCGATGGCCAGTGCCAGCTCGCTGATCAGGTCGCCGGCGTGGACGCCGACGATGCCCGCGCCGATCACGCGATGCGTGGCCTCGTCGAACACGAGCTTGGTGAAGCCTTCGCCGCGGCCGATGCCGACGGCGCGCGCCGAGGCGACCCAGGGGAACTTGCCGACGCCGACCTTGAGGCCCTTCTCCCTCGCCTCGTTCTCGGTGACGCCGACCCAGGCGATCTCCGGATCGGTATAGGCCACCGAAGGCACGACGCGCGCCACCCACTCCTTCTTCTCGCCCGCCGCGACCTCGGCCGCGAGCTTGCCTTCGTGCGTGGCCTTGTGCGCCAGCATCGGCTGGCCCACCAGGTCGCCGATGGCGAAGATGTGCGGCACGTTGGTGCGCATCTGGCGGTCGACCGGGATGAAGCCGCGCTCGCCGACCTGCACGCCCGCCTTGTCCGCGTCGAGCTTGCCGCCATTGGGCGACCGCCCCACCGCGACCAGCACGCGATCGAACGTGCCGGACTCGATCGCCGGCGACTGGCCCTCCACCGCGCTTTCGAACCCGACCGTGATGCCTTTCTTGCCGGCCTTGACGTCGGCGGCCTTCGTCTTCAGGTGGACCGTCACGCCCTGCTTCTTCAAGCGGTCCGCGAGCGGCTTGACCAGGTCCTTGTCGGCCCCGGGCATCAGCTGGTCCATGAACTCGACCACGGTGACTTCGCTGCCGAGCGCGCGGTACACCGTCGCCATCTCCAGGCCGATGATGCCGCCGCCCACGACGAGCAGCGTCTTCGGGACATCGGCCAGCTCCAGCGCGTCGGTCGAGTCCATCACCCGGGGGTCGTCCCAGGGGAAGTTCGGCAACTTCACCGCCTGCGAGCCCGCGGCGATGATGCACTGCTCGAAGCGCAGCACCTGCGTCTTGCCGCCTTCGCCCGCGATCTCGAGTTCGTTGGCGGAAATGAACCTGCCGACACCCTGGACGGTGCGGACCTTGCGCTGCCTGGCCATGCCGGCCAGGCCCTTGGTGAACTGGGCCACCACCTTGTCCTGCTTGAAGTCACGCAGGGTGTCGAGGTTGATCCTGGGCTTCCCGAAATCGATGCCGATCTCGTGGACATGCGCGGCCTCCTCGATCACCGCCGCCGCGTGCAGCAGTGCCTTGGACGGGATGCAGCCCACGTTGAGGCAGACGCCGCCCAGGCTGGAATAGCGCTCGACCAGGACGGTATCCAGGCCGAGGTCGGCGGCACGGAACGCCGCGGTGTAGCCGCCCGGGCCGGAGCCCAGAACGACGATGCGGGATTCGATGTCGGCCTGGCGACCGCTCGACGCGGCGGCCTGGGGTGCCTCGACGGCAGGCGCGTCGCTGGATCCGGTCGACGCCGACGCCGACGGCGGCGCGGGGGCCGCGGCCTTGTCGTCCGCCGCGTCCGCGTCGCCGCCCGCGCTTCCCTCGGCCTCGAGGACGGCGATGACCGCGCCCTCGGCGACGGTGTCCCCCAGCTCGACCCTGAGCGCCTTGACCACGCCGGCGGCCGGCGATGGCACCTCCATCGTGGCCTTGTCCGACTCCAGCGTGACCAGCCCCTGGTCGGCGACGACCCGGTCGCCCACGGCAACCAGCAGTTCGATCACCGGCACGCCGTCGTAGTCGCCGATATCGGGGACCTTCACTTCGATTTCTGTTGCCATTGCGGGGCTCTCCAGTCTGGCGCGCGCTCAGGGTTCGCGCGCGTCGTTGTCCGTTGTGTGCTTGTCTTCGCGATCGGCGGGGCCGGCCAGTTCCGCGCCCCCCTGCTGCACGTCCAAGGTGGCATCGTTGGACGACAGCGCCTGTTTCTCTTCGTGCGCCAGGCTCGGCGCTCCGGGCGCCTCGACCGGCACGTCGGCGTCCGGCGGGTTGCGACGGAACGCCGACAGCGCGGCGTCGCCCTGTTGGCCGAACATGCTGCGGACGTGCAGGTCCCGTTGCGGGAACGGGATCTCGATGCCATGCGTCGACAAGGCCGTCTCCAGCGCCCACAGGTAGGCGGCCTTGACGGTGGCCGGTCGCTTGGTGGCCTCGGCGGTCAGCCAGGTCACCAGTTCGAAGTTGAGGCTGCTGTCGCCGAACTCGACGAGCCAGACCTGGGGCTTGCGCGCGCCCTCCAGCGCCAGGGTGAAGGGCACTTCCGCGGCGGCTTCCAGCGCGGCCTTCTTCACGAGTTCCTTGTCGGTGCCATAGGCCACCCCGAACGGCACGCGGATGCGCCGCGACACGTCGCGATAGGTCCAGTTGACCACCCGTCCGCTGACGAATTCGGAGTTGGGCACCAGGATGTCGATGTTGTCGTTGGTGACGATGCGGGTGGCGCGGATCTGGATCGAATGCACTTCACCGTGCACGCCGGATTCCAGCTCGACGAAGTCGCCGACCTTGAGCGAGCGGTCGAACAGCAGGATCAGGCCGGAGATGAAATTGTTGAAGATCGCCTGCAGGCCGAAGCCCAGGCCGACGCCGATCGCGCCGGCGAACACGGTGAACTTGGCGACCGGGATGCCGATGAACTCCAGTGCCAGCAGCAGGCCGATGCCGATGAAGGCATAGTGCACCACGCGCGACAGGGTGTAGATCGCCGCGCGGTTGGCGTTGGGCTGGCGCTCGCCGTAGCGGTTCAGCGCGCGCCGCAGCAGCGCCGACAGGAAGATCGTGAGCAGGACCGCGATGATGGCGGCGAGCACGCCGCCGACGGTGACGTTGACGCCGGAGAACTGCAGCAGGGTGTGGTCGAGGAAGGGCTGCAGCCCGTCGACGCCCCTGCGTGCCGCCTCGTCCGCGGCGTCCAGGACGCTGTCGCCCGCACGCTGGAGACTCCCACTGGCGGATTCAGCGGCCATCGATTCAGTCGGCGCCGACGCCGGCGAGCGACTGCGCGTCCATCTCGGCCAGCAACTCCTGCACCTGCTCCCAGCGACGCGCGCGCTTGGATTCGCTTTCGTCCACGGCCTCGACCAGCAGTTTCACCTGGTCGGCCAGCAGTTCGCCGGCGTCGCAGTCGGGCACCTGGCCCCCGACCCTCTCGCCGTCCAGGACCACCAGCCATTGCTCGTCGTCCGTGTACGGGGCGCTGCGGTCGGCGGGCAGCGAGGCCAGCAGGCGCTTCCAGCTGCCGACGATGCGCTCGGCCACCTGGGCGGGCAGGGGCACTTCTTCGATGGCGGGCACCTGGTCGACGCGCAACTGGCGCTGCACGCCGTTCCCGGTACCGCTCCAGTCCATGACGCGATCATCGGCCTCGGCGAAGCGCAGGCGCCAACCTCCGGGACCCTCGATCAGCATCACCGCGCTTTCGGTACCGCGCGCAGGCAGCCGCGTGATCATCAGACGGGGGGTTTCACCGCCCGCCAGCAGTCCCTCCACCGCCGTCCCGTAGTTCTCGGTGGCCGGCGGCCAGCCATGGCCGAACGTCGCGCCACAGCTGTCGGCCGCCCGCGCGGCCGGGAGCGCGGCCAGTCCGGCGACCAGCGCGAACGCCGCCACCCGGCATCGCATCACAGCAGCCCCCGGCGCATGTCGCCGAGCAGGGTGGACAGATAGGCCGCGAAACGGGCCGCGGAGGCGCCGTCGATGACGCGGTGGTCGTAGCTCAGCGACAACGGCAGGACCAGGCGCGGCTGGAAGGCCTTGCCGTCCCATACCGGCTTCATCGAGGACTTCGACACCCCGAGGATCGCGACTTCCGGTGCGTTGACGATCGGCGTGAACGAGGTGCCGCCGATGCCGCCCAGCGAACTGATCGAGAACCAGCCACCGCTCATGTCGGCGGGTCCGAGCTTGCCGTCGCGGGCCTTGCCGGCCAGCTCGCCCATCTCGCGGGCGATCTGGTTGACGCCCTTCTTGTCGCAGTCGCGGACCACCGGCACGACCAGCCCGTTGGGCGTGTCGGCCGCGAATCCCACGTGGTAGTACTTCTTCAGCACGAGGTTCTCGCCGCTGGCGTCGAGCGAGGCGTTGAACTCGGGGAATTTCTGCAGCGCGGCGACCGAAGCCTTCATCAGGAAGGCCAGCATGGTCAGCTTGATGCCGTTCTTCGCCTTCTCGTTTTCCTTGTTGAGGGTGACGCGCAGCGCCTCCAGGTCGGTGATGTCGGCGTCTTCGTGCTGGGTGACGTGCGGGATCATCGCCCAGTTGCGGGCGAGGTTCGCGCCCGACAGCTTCTTGATCCGCGACAGCGGCTGGGTTTCGGTCTCGCCGAACTTGCTGAAGTCGACCTTCGGCCAGGGCAGCAGGTTGAGTCCGCCTCCCGCGCCGGCCGGCGCGCCCATCGGCGCGGAGCCGGACATCACGCCCTTGACGAACTTCTGCACGTCCTCGCGGCTGATGCGTCCGCCCCGCTCGCTGCCCGCCACTTTCGACAGGTCGGCCCCCAGCTCGCGCGCGAACAGGCGCACGGCCGGGCTCGCGTAGGGCACCTTGTCCGGCAGCAGTTCATCGGCGGTGAAGGCCACGGGGGGCGACTTCGGCTCGCCCGAGGCGGCCGGCGCGGGTGCGGGCGCGGACTCGGGATGGGTGGCGGGCTTCTCGCCCTCTTCCGGCCTGGACGCTGCCTTCGGCTGTGCGGCGGCGTCGGGTGCAGCCGCCGCCGGCGCTTCGGACTTCGCCGATCCGGCATCGGCCCCATCGCTGGGCTCGATCAGGGCGACCACGCTGCCCTCGGCCAGTTCGTCGCCCAGCTTGACCTTCAGCTCGCGCACCACGCCGGCGAAGGGCGCCGGGACTTCCATGGTCGCCTTGTCCGATTCCAGCGTGACCAGGCCCTGGTCCTGGCTGACGGTATCGCCGACCGCCACCAGCAATTCAATCACCGGCACGCCGTCGTAGTCGCCAATGTCCGGGACGCGTGCTTCCTTCAAGTCAGCCATGTTCGGGCTCGCCGTAACCGTATGGGGAATTGCCTATTGTGGCGGCACCGGGCCGATGCGCCAACCGCGACGTAGGTATCAGCGGAAACCATTGGCACGCGCAGGCCACGCCCGCGACGCCAGGAACGCGTCCTGCCACCGCCGGCCGGCCGCTCCGCACACGTGGCTTCGACCTCCCTGAACCCCTGCTTGCGCCATCGGGCGTCGAGGTAAGGCCCGTTCATGTGGGCGTGGATATGGTGCGCCTGCCTGGCGTGGCACCTCCCCCAACGCGCCGGGTTCCAGACATGAAAACCAAGAGCCGCAAGAGCTCTACACAGGAGTTGACGATGCGATTGCACACCCTTTCCCTCGCCCTGCTGGCCGGCCTCGCCGTGGCCCCCACCGCATTCGCCCAGGACGCTTTCACCACCGGTACCTCAACCGGGAAGCGTTTCGCCGTTGTCGGCGGCATCGCCCTGGCCGAGCCCACCGAGAACACCTGGATCGGCGACAGCCAGCGCCTGGAGATGGACGGCAGCGATGCCGCCACCCTGAGCGCCAGCTGGTACCTCAACGACCACATCGCCGTCGAGGCCTGGGGCGCGGCCAGCACGTTCGGCCACCGCGTCAACGGCGCCAACGGCAAGGTCGGCAGCGTCGATTCGCAGCCCTACGCGCTGAGCGGCCAGTACCATTTCCGGCCGGCCGACAGCCTGGTGCGCCCGTTCGTGGGCCTGGGCTACTACGAGCAGAACTTCAGCGACGAGTCGGTCGAAGCGAGCGGCAGCCTCGCGGGCCAGCGCCTGGGCGTGGAAACCTCGAAGGGCGCCATGGCCACCGCCGGCGTCGACGTCAAGCTCTCGCCGAGCTGGTTCGCCCGCGCCGACGTGCGCTACCTCAACGGCGACTCCGACCTCTACCTGGACGGCCAGACGGTTGCCGAGGCCAAGGTCAACCCGGTGATCCTCGGCGTGGGCCTGGGCGCCCGCTTCTGATCGCACCGACCTGATCCGCACCCGCCACGCATGGCGGTGCGACGCGCCCCGCCCCGGCGGGGCGCCGTCGTGTCCGGCCGCCCGACGGGACCGGCTCAGGGATGTCCGGCCTCGGCGTGCAGGCGCTCGCGGCGGAACAGGTACAGGCCGCTGGCGACGATGATCGCCGCGCCGACCCAGGTGATCGCGTCGGGCAGCACGCCCCACAAGCCCAGGTCGAGCAGCACGCCCCACACCAGCGCGGTGTATTCCAGCGGTGCGATCGCCGAGGCCTCGCCGATGCGGAACGCCTCGGTGATCGCGTACTGTCCCAGGGCACCGGCGATACCGACGCCGAGGATCGTCCACGCGTGCTCGAGGCGAACCGGCTGCCAGTCCGGCCAGGCCAGCAGGCCGGCGCCCAAGGCGATCATCACCAGCAACCAGACCATGATCGACTGCACGCTGTCGGTGCGCGTGAGGATCCGCACGGTGATCGCGCTGAGCGCGTAGCCCAGCGCCGCAGCGAGCACGGCGAGCGCGGCCAGGCTGACGAAGCCCTCGCCGCGCGGGCGCAGCAGCACCAGCACCCCCAGCAGCCCGATCGCGATGGCCGTCCAGCGCCGGGGACCGACGCGCTCGCCGAGCAGCGGAACCGAC
>JAUIJO010000092.1 GCA_030431185.1 Gammaproteobacteria bacterium
GACAACAGCGGCGTCCTCAAGTACGTCCGCGTGATGCATTCGGGCTTCGAAGTGCTGCCCGACGTCGAGTTGAACGGCATCACCATGGGTGGCCTGGGCAGCGGCACTACCGTCGACTACGTGCAGGTGCACAACAGCTCCGACGATGGCATCGAGTGGTTCGGCGGCAAGGTCAACGCCCGGCACCTGGTGATGACCGGCAACGACGACGACAGCTTCGACACCGACTCCGGTTACCGCGGCGCGATCCAGTTCGGCCTGATCGTCCAGCGCGACGGCGGCGGCGACCGCGTCAACGAGATGAGCTCGCAGGACCTGCCCTACCGCTCCAACCCCGTGCTCGCCAACGTCACCTACGTCAGCAAGGGCCACGACAACGTGGTCGTGCTGAACCAGGGCACGCTGGTCAATTACTACAACGCCGTGTTCACCGGCGGCAATCCGGCCTGCATCGAATTCCAGTCGGCCACCACCGAAGGCACCTTCGATTCCACCTACGTCTCGTGCGACGAGCCTTTCGCCGGCGGCCCGAGCGGTCCGGAAGCCACGGCCTTCAACGCCGGCACCAACAACGCCATCGGTGCGTCGAGCCTGACGGGCACCTTCATCAACGGCGCCAACGAATCGGCGGTCCCGGCGTTCGCGAGCCTTTCCAGCGTGAATCCCTTCTTCGAGGACGTGGACTACATCGGCGCGGTGAAGGATTCGGCCGATACGTGGTGGGAAGGCTGGACCTGCGGCCTGACCGACAGCGACCCCTGTTGATCGCCATGCCCGCGGCCGCAGGGGGCGGTCGCGGGCGGGCGGGACCTGAAGTCCGCGGCCCCGCCCCTTCCCCGATGCCGCGGCCGTTCCGCGGCATCGGCTTATCGGACACAACGGACCTCAAGAAAGGCTGCCACTCATGAAGCTCAACACCGCCCGCTCGGGCCTGTTCCTGGCCATCGCCTCCCTGCTGGCGCCGCATGGCGCGCTGGCCCAGGACGCGACCAGCGAAGCCGCGCCCTCCGAACAACCCGCCCCTGGAGCCCCGGGCGTCGACGACACGGCCACCGAGCTCGATGCCGTGCAGGTACGCGGCGAGTTCATCCCGCAGCCGATGCTGACCAGCTCCGCGGTGATGACCCATGTGTCCAAGGAAGACCTGGACCGCCAGGGCGACAGCACGGTGGCCGATGCGCTGGTCCGGGTGGCCGGGCTCAGCGTCAGCCAGGGCAAGTACGTGTACGTCCGCGGGTTGAACGAGCGTTACTCGTCCGCCCTGCTCAACAACACGCCACTGCCCAGCCCGGAACCGCTCAAGCGCGTGGTGCCCCTGGACCTGTTCCCGACCAACGTGCTCGACACGGTGGAGATCCTCAAGACCTACTCGGTCCGCTATCCGGGCGAGTTCGGCGGCGGCACGATCAACCTCACCAGCGCGGTGGTGCCCGAAGCCCCGTTCCTGACGGTCAAGGCCGGCATCGGCGGGAACAGCGAGACCACCGGCCAACCCGGCCTGACCTACTACGGCGGCGGCGACTCGGACTTCTTCGGCTACGACGACGGCACCCGCAAGATGTCGCCGGAACTGCAGGACGCCCTGGCGACAGGCAAGCGCATCACGCCCGGACGCGACTTCACCACCGGGCAGGTGCAGGACATCGCGCGCAGCTTCACCAACGCGCCGCTGAACCTGCTGCAGACGACCGACAACGTCAATCCCGACTACGAGTACGAGATCAGCGGCGGCAACGCCTTCGACGTCGGCAGCGGGTCGCGGCTCGGCGTGGTCGCCACCGCGGCGCTGAAGAACAAGTGGCGGACCGAAGTGGGCATCCAGCAGGATGGCGCCGTCGAGGGCGGCAGCATGGCCGTGCAGAGCAACTACGATTTCCTGTCGACCACCAACAATGCCACGGTCAATGGCCTGTTCGGGGTCACCCTCGACATGGAAGACCACACCATCGGGCTCATGACGATGTACGTGCATGACACCGACAAGGAGACCCGCAGCAAGGAAGGCTACAGCCTGCTCACCGGCGACAACATCCGCGACGACACCACGCGCTGGTTCGAACGCGAACTGATCAATACCCAGCTCACCGGCAAGCACGTGTTCGGCGAGTTCCGCGACCTGACCATCGACTGGCGCGCCGCCCACTCGCGCGCGAGCCTGGACGCGCCCTACGAGAAAGGCTTCCGCTACCGCGAGGACGAGTTCGGCAACTGGTTCCACGACGCCTCGCAGGCGCAGAACTACACGCGCTTCAGCGAGGTCAACGAACGCGTGGACTCCGCGGGCGTGGACGCCGCGTGGCGGCTGCCGATCGAGATGGACCTGTACCTGAACTTCGGTGCCGCCTGGTCGGACACCGGGCGCGATGCCGTCACCCGCGAATTCCGGTTGCTCTCGCTCGGCAACCTGCCGTATCCGAACTACTACCAGCGCCCGGACTTCCTGCTGTCGGACTACAACATCAGCCAGGGCTACCTGACCCTGCGCGAGACCACCGGCGGCACCGGCGCGGCAGCCTACGACGGCTCGCTGGAGACCCGCGCGCTGTACCTGGAAGCGGAGTCGCAGCTCACCGGGAACATCCGGGCCACGGTCGGCGTGCGTTACGAGGATGCCAGCCAGGAGGTCACCCCGATCGACCTGTTCGACACCGGGCAGACCCTGCCCACCGCGGCGCCACTCGAGAACGACTACTTCCTGCCCGCCGCGACCGTGACCTGGAATTTCGCCGACAACCAGCAGCTGCGCTTCGGCGCGTCCAAGACCATCGCCCGTCCGCAGTTCCGCGAACTGGCGCCGCAGCAGTACCTCGACCTGGACGCGGATCGCCTGGTCATCGGCAACCCGTTCCTGGTCGACAGCGAGCTGGTCAACCTCGACGCGCGCTACGAGTGGTACTTCAACCGTGGCGAATACCTCAGCGCCGGCCTGTTCTACAAGGACATCGACAAGCCGGTGGAAGTCGTCCTGAACGGCCGTTCGGGCTCCAGCTGGCAACAGAGCTTCATCAATGCGCCCGGGGCTGTGGTCTACGGCCTGGAGCTCGACTTCCGCAAATACTATGCGACGCCGTTCGACTGGATGGGCGACAGCCGCTTCTTCGTCGCCGCCAACTACACCTACTCCGACTCCGAAGTCCGGGTGGACGACGGCGACGTCGCCTATACCCTCGCCGGCAACGGTCGCCCGCAGCCGGCATCGGAACTGGTCGCCGACGGCAGCCGCCTGCAGGGCCAGTCCGAGCACCTGGCCAACGTCCAGCTGGGCATCGAGGATCCGGCGACGGGCAGCCAGGCGACCTTGCTGATCGGTTACGCCAGCGAGCGCATCAATGCGCGGGGGATCCAGGGCTTCGACCCCGCCACGGGCAGCACCACGGTGGTCCAGCCGGACTACGTGCAGGATCCGGGCACGACCGTCGACCTGGTGCTGAAGAAGGGCTTCGATCTGTGGGACACCCGCATGGAGCTGGGCTTCGAGGCCCGCAACATCTTCAACCAGGAATTCGCCGAGTACCAGTCGTACGGCGGCGGTCGCGCCGACGTGATGCGCTACGACCTGGGCACGAGCTACATGCTGAGCCTGTCGGCGTCGTTCTGAGCCACGGGGCAGCGATCGGGAAGGCCCGGAACCGCGGTTCCGGGCCTTTTCGCATTCCATGTGTCAGTTGAAGTCATAGCGTCACAAATCCGTCTCATCCTGTACGCGTCGCTGCAATCCGGCGACGGCCCGGTGCGCACGCGCACCGTTTCCACGGGATCGCCACGGACGCTTCGTGATTGACTTGCACACCATCGATGAGGCCACCCGCGAACGCCTGCTGGCCAGCGGACGCATGGCCGCCGAGACCGTCATGGTGGCGCTTCTCGCGGTGCAGGCCGCACGGCTTGCGTGGCTGTTGATCGTGGCGCCGACGCCGCTCGGCGATGCACCACCCCTTCCCTCGGCGGGCGGGCCGGCTCGAACCGCCTTCGTCGACGCCTTCCATCCCGGCGGCAGTTCGGCCGTGGTCGACGGCGATGGCGACGAGGCGCTGGGCTACCGGCTCCTGGGCCTGCGCGCGCCGCTCGCGAACGGGGTGCCGGCGTCGGCCATCCTGGTGGGTCCGGACAAGCAGCAGCGGGCCTATCGGGCAGGTGACGCGCTGGCGGACGGCATCGTCCTGGCCGTGGTGTCCGATGACCATGCGGTGCTGCGCAGCCGGGGCATCGGGCATCGACTGTCCCTGGGCCGGCCGGGCGATTCGCCGCGCCCCCCCGCCCCCGCCTCCTTGCCGACCGCGGGCGGTGCCGCCCCCGTCGCCGCGGCCACGCCCGACGGCACGAGCGATCCTGCGATGGCATTCGCGCCCGCCGAGCTGATGGCCCACGCCGGCCTGAGGGCCCATCTCGATGGGGGCTACACCCTGGTGCCCCGCGGCGACGACGGCCTCTTCCAGCGCGCCGGCCTGGAGGCTGGCGATGTATTGACGGCCGTCGACGGCCGCCCACTCGACCTGGAAAGGCTCCGCGGCCTCGAACAGGAACTCCAGGACCGTCCCGAGGCCGTGCTCACCATCCGGCGCGGCAACCAGACACGAACGATCACCCTGCAGGCCCCGACACCTTGAAACGACATTGTCTTCCCGGCGTGCTGATCGCCGGTCTGCTGCTGCAACCCGTCATGCCGTCGATGGCGCAGGACCCGCCGCCGGCGGCGACGGGCAGCCTGAACGTGCAGGATGCCGACATCCGGGCCTTCATCCAGGACGTATCCCGCGCCACCGGAACGACTTTCATCGTCGACCCGCGCGTGCAGGGAACGGTCAACGTCAATCGCAGCCAGGCGATGTCGGAGCAGGAACTGCTGGGCGTGCTGCTCGCGGTCCTGCGCGCCAACGGCCTGGTCGCCGTGCCAGCCGGCGGCGGCGCCTACCGGGTCGTCCCCGACGACACCGCCGCGCAGCAGCCCGGGTCGGCCGGCGGCGCCGCGCTGGGCTTCGCCACCCAGGTGATCCCGTTGCGCACCGTCGACGCGCGGATCGCCGCCGAGACGCTGAAGCCGCTGGTCGGTCGCGGCGGCGTCGTCCTGCCGATGCCGCAGTCCAACAGCCTGCTGGTCGCCGACTACGCCGACAACCTGCGCCGCATCCGCGGGCTGATCGCCCAGGTCGACAGCGACCGCGCCACCATCGACACGGTGACCCTGCGCAACAGTTCCGCGCAGGAGATCGCCGGCACCGTCAGCCGCCTGTTCGGCGTGGGAGGCGGCGACGGCGGGGGCTCGGCACTGTCGATACTGCCCGTGGAAAGCAGCAACTCGATCGTCGTGCGCGGCGACGCGCAACTGATCCAGCGCGTCACCCGGATGATCGTGGAGCTGGACCGGCGCGCCGAGAGCAGCGGCGACGTGCGCGTGGTCAAGCTGCGCCACGCGAACGCGGAACAGCTGCTGCCGGTCCTGCAGCAGCTCGTCGGCCAGTCGACCGACAGCGACAGGCCGGCGGATGCGCCCGCCAGCAACGCGGTGGCGGGCAGTGCCGACGCCAACACGCAGCTCATCGCCGGCACGGCGGGCAAGCGTCCCACCATCGTGCGCTATCCCGGCTCGAACTCGCTGATCATCAACGCCGATCCCGAAACCCAGCGCACGCTCCTCGACGTCATCAACCAGCTCGACACGCGCCGCGAGCAGGTCCTGGTCGAAGCCATCGTGGTGGAGATCTCGGACGACGCGGCCAAGGAGCTGGGCGTGCAGTTCCTGCTGGCGGGCAAGGACGGCCGGATCCCGTTCGCCGCCACCCAGTATCCCGGTTCGAACGTCGGCATCATGCCCCTCGCCGCTGGCGTCGCTGCAGGCAAGGCCGACGCCGGCGACGAGGACGGCAATGCGGTCCTCGATGTCGCCCGCGCGGCGGCACTGAACTCCCTGCTCGGACTCACCGGCGGCCTGGCCGGGATCGCCGGCAGCAGCGGCGACGCCGTGTTCGGGATGATCATCAACGCGGTCAAGTCCGACACCGGCTCGAACCTGTTGTCGACGCCGTCGATCCTCACCCTCGACAACGAGGAGGCGCGCATCCTGGTGGGCCAGGAAGTGCCGATCACCACCGGCGAGGTGCTGGGCGACTCCAACAGCAACCCGTTCCGCACCATCCAGCGCCAGGACGTGGGCGTGCAACTGGAGGTCAAGCCACAGGTCAACAGCGGCGGCGGCATCACCCTGTTCCTGCGCCAGGAGGTGTCCTCGATCGCCGGACCGGTCAGCTCCAGCCTCAACGAACTGGTCCTCAACAAGCGCGAGATCGAAACCCGCGTGCAGGTCGACGATGGCGCGATCGTGGTGCTGGGCGGCCTGCTCGACCAGACCGACCGCATGACCGTCGACAAGATCCCCGGGCTGGGCGACATCCCGCTGATCGGTGGCCTGTTCCGCAACACCGCCCGGCAGAACAACCAGCGCAACCTGATGGTGTTCATCCGTCCCACGGTGATCCGCGACGCCAGCGACGCACAGCGCGCGACCGCGCAACGCTACGACTACATCCGCGACCGCCAGCTCGAGGCCCAGGACCCGCGCATGCAGCAGGCCGCGCTGGACGCACTCGTGCAGGACTACCTGCGCGCGAGCCCGCCCGTCCAGCCACCGCTGCCGATCCCCAGCGCGCCATCGTCGTCGGACGTGGAGTCTACGGAGCCGTCGACGGTCCCATGAGCCCCCTGCCCGCCCGCACGCTTCCCTACGCCTTCGCCAAGGGGCACGGCATCGTCCTGCTGGAACAGGGGGAGGACGGCCTGCGCGTCGGCCTGCGCGAAGACGCCGACGCCGCACCGTTGCTCGAGGTTCGCCGCGTCCTGCGCCAACCCCTGCGGGTCGAGCGCCTGGACCGGGCGGCATTCGACCGCCGGCTCTCGGAGGCCTACGCCGACGCCGGGCTCGGCCGCGCCGCCGACGCGGACGCCTTCGATGGCCACGGCAGCCTCGATGCGCTGGTCGACGAGATGCCGGCGACCGCCGACCTGCTGGAAAGCCAGGACGACGCGCCCATCATCCGGCTGATCAACGGCCTGCTCGCCGAGGCCGCGCGATTGGGGGCATCGGACGTCCACATCGAACCCTTCGAGTCCAGCCTCCGGGTCCGCTTCCGCGTCGACGGGGTCATGCGCGGCATGCTCGACCTGCCCAGCCGCATCGCGCCGTTACTGGTGTCGCGGGTCAAGGTGATGGCGCGACTGGACATCGCCGAGAAGCGCATCCCGCAGGATGGCCGCATCTCCGTCTCCATGGGCGCCAAGGGGCTGGACGTCCGCGTCTCGACGCTGCCGGCCCGCGGCGGCGAACGCGTGGTGATGCGCCTGCTCGACAAGGACCAGGGCACGCTGTCGTTGCAGCAGCTCGGCATGCCGCCCCCGGTGCTGCGGGCGGTGGACAAGGCGCTCGCGCTGCCCAACGGCATCATCCTGGTGACCGGCCCCACCGGTTCGGGCAAGACCACCACGCTCTACGCGGGCCTGGCCGGGCTCAACGACGGCAGCCGCACCATCCTCACCGTCGAGGATCCGGTCGAATACGCCATCGACGGCATCGGCCAGACCCAGGTCAACGCCAAGGTCGGCATGACCTTCGCCGCCGGCCTGCGCGCGATCCTGCGCCAGGACCCGGACACGGTGATGGTGGGCGAGATCCGCGACTCAGAGACCGCACAGATCGCCGTGCAAGCCAGCCTCACCGGCCACCTCGTGCTGTCGACTGTCCATACCAACGACGCGGTTGGTGCGATCACCCGCCTGCGCGACATGGGCGTGGAGCCCTTCCTGCTGGCCTCCACGCTGCGACTCATACTGGCCCAGCGCCTGGTGCGCCGACTGTGCACCGCTTGCCGCGTACCGCGCGACGACGACGCCCTCGTGCGCCAGGCCATGGGCAACGACCCCGCCGGGGTGGTGTACCGGGCGTCCGCCTGCCCGGCCTGCAACCACACCGGGTACGTGGGCCGGCTGGGCATCTACGAAGCGATCACCATCGACGAGCCCTTGCGCCAGCTGATCGGCGCCAACGCCGACGAGGACAGCATCGCGCGGGCGGCCTTCGCACGGGGCGGACGCCTGTCGCGGGCGGCGCGCGATTGCGTCGCGCGCGGCGACACCACGCTCGAAGAGGCCCTGCGCGTCACCCGCCAGGACAGGGACGACGATGGACAGGTTTGATTACGTCGCACTCGACCTGCGCGGGCGCCGGACGCAGGGCGTCGTCTCCGCATCCAACCGCGAGGATGCGCGGGCCCGGCTCGAGCACCGGCAACTGTTTCCCACCCACATCGACCCTGCCGTGGTCCGGCGGGCACGGGCACGCCGCCCCGTGTTCGACCGGTTCACCGCCAGGGACACCGCGCTGGTGACGCGCCAGCTGGCGACACTGGTGAGCGCGGCCCCATTGGAGGAAGCGCTGCGCACCATCGGCAGCCAGGCGGAGAAGCCGGCTGTCCGGCGGGTGGTGATGGCCACGCATGCCCGGGTGCTCGAGGGTTTCCGCCTGTCGGACGCCATGGCCCGCCAGGGCAAGGCCTTCCCACCCCTGTACCGGGCAATGGTCGCGGCGGGGGAGAGCTCCGGCGCGCTTCCCGACATCCTGGAGCGCCTGGCCGACCTGCTCGAGCGCGAGCAGCAGGTCCGGGGCAAGCTGTTCACCGCGCTGGTCTATCCCGCCGCGCTGGCCCTGACGGCGGTGGCGGTGGTGATCGCCCTGATGACCTTCGTCGTCCCGAAAGTGGTCGAACAATTCGACTCCATGGGCCGCGAACTGCCCGCGCTCACACGGGTGGTGATCGCGCTCTCCGATCTGATGGCGCACTGGGGCATTCCGCTCCTGGTCCTGTTCGCCGTGCTGGCCTTGGCATGCCGGGCATTGCTCCGGCGTCCCGGTCCCCGGCGGCGTTTCGACGGGCTGGTGCTCAAGCTTCCCCTGCTGGGCCGGCTCCTGCGCGACCTGCACGCGGCACGCATGGCACGCACCCTGTCCATCATGGTCAACGGCGGGCTTCCGATCATGGAAGGCCTGGCCATCACCGCGCGCACCGTGCACAACCATGTGTTGCGCGACGCCACCGACACCATGGTCGCCTCGATCCGCGAAGGCGGGAGCCTCTCCTCGGCGATGAAACGCGCCGGGGTGTTCCCGCCGACGCTGCTCTACATGGCGTCCAGCGGCGAGAACAGCGGTCGCCTGGCGCCCATGCTCGAGCGCGCCGCGGACTATCTCGAGCGCGAATTCAACACCTTCACCACGGCCGCGATGAGCCTGCTCGAGCCGGTGATCATCGTCCTGCTGGGCGGTGTCGTCGCCGTGATCGTGTTGTCCATCCTGCTTCCCATCCTCCAGTTCAACTCGCTCGCGCTGTAGCGGGGAGATATCCATGCCCATGCCCGAACACACCCTCGAAACCCCTGCCACCCGCCTCCCCGGCCGGCATTGCCCGTCCCCGCGCGACAGCGGCGGCTTCACCCTCGTCGAACTGATGGTGGTCATCGTGATCATCGGCCTGCTCGCCACGGTCGTGATGATCAACGTGATGCCCAGCCAGGACCGCGCGATGGTCGAGAAGGCGCGCGCCGACGTCTCGGTCCTGGAACAGGCCGCGGAAACCTACCGCCTGGACAACCTGGCCTATCCGTCGACGGCCCAGGGCCTGCAGGCCCTGCTGGAGGCCCCCGCGGGACTGGCGCGGCCGGAGCGCTACCGCCGTGGCGGCTACATACGCCGCCTGCCGCAGGACCCCTGGGGCCATCCCTACCAGTACCGGGCACCGGGACGTCGCGGTCCGTTCGACGTGTTTTCCCTCGGCGCGGATGGCAGCGAAGGTGGCGAGGGCGACGACGCCGACATCGGCAACTGGCAATGAAACCCGCCTGCGCGTCGACATCGGTGGGCGCATCCCTGCGTGCCGGCGTCGCCCGTCCGGGGCATGCGGCACCAGCAGGCGCCGCCCGGTCGCGCGCGGCCGGTTTCACCCTGGTCGAGCTCCTGGTGGTGCTGACCATCATCGGACTCGCCGGGGTGGCCGTGGTGATGACCGCGCCGACGGACGATCCGCTGCTGCGCCAGGGCGAGCGTTTCGCCGCGCACCTGGCGCTGGCACGCGACGAGGCGATCCTCGGCACGCGCATGATCGAGGTCACCGCGACCGCGCAGGGCTACGGTTTCACGCGCCAGCACTTCGGCGACTGGCAGGCCCTGCAGCAGAAGCCTTTCGGCAATGTCCTCTGGGAGGATGGCATCGCACCCGTGCTGCCCCGCGACAGCGACCCGCTGACGTTCCACTTCGATCCCACGGGCGCGTCGCTGCCGCAATCGATCACGCTGGGCGACGCCCGCCGGACCGTGGAGGTGAGCGCGGATGCGGCGGGCAAGGTGGCAATCCATGCATCCGCTCGCTGAGCCGGTGGCCGTCCGGGCGCAGGGCTTTTCCCTGATCGAGATGCTGGTGGCGCTGGCGGTCTTCGGACTCGCGGTCCTCGGCCTGCTCAACCTGGCTGGCGAGGGCACGCGGACCGCGGCGCTGGTGGAGGCGCGCAGCCTCGCCAACGTGGTGGCCGACAATCGCGCCGTCGAGGCCATGGTCGCCACCCCGGCGGAGCTCGCCGCTATGGGCGCCTCGCCCCGGGGCATCGAACAGGCCGGCGGCATCGCCTGGCACTGGCGGCGCACCCTGACGCCCGGCGAGGATCCGGGCATCGTAAGGATCGACATCACGGTGTCGCCCGAGGGCTCGGACCGGACCGCCGCCGAGCTGAGCCTGTTCCGGACCGCGCCATGAAGGCCGCCCGCCCCCCCGCGCATTCCACGCGCACCGCGCCGCCGCGCATGTCCCGCCGCTCCGGCGCCCCGGGTTTCACCCTGGTCGAGATGCTGGTGGCGCTCTTCATCTTCGGCCTGGTCTCGGCGGCCGGCGTGGCCGTCATGGCATACGCCGCGGACAACCAGGGCGTGGTGCGCGAACACATGGCGGCCATGGCGGAGTTCCAGCGCGCGCGTGCCCTGCTGCGTGCCGACCTGGGCCAGGCGGCGACGCGCCGTACCCGCGACCTGGGCGGCCAGCCCGCCCGCCGCGC
>JAUIJO010000329.1 GCA_030431185.1 Gammaproteobacteria bacterium
CGCCGTGTCGGTCTGGCAGGGCGGCGACTGGCGGAGCGTGGCGCGACTACACTGCGCGCAGGGGGACCGCTTCCTGGTCAGGAGCGGCGCCACGGTGCCGCTCGACGGGCACGTCGTCGCGGGTTCGGGTGCCGTGCGCGAGGACGTCTTCAACGGTGAACAGATGCCGCGCGATGTCGCCGCGGGCGACGGTGTCTTCGCCGGCACGCTCAACACCGGGCAGCCGCTGGAGGTCCTCGCCAGCTGCAACCCGGCGAACACGCGACTCGCGGCCCTGCAATCCAGCATCGGCACGGCGCGCGACGGCAAGCCCCGCCTCGCCAGGCTGGCCGACAGCGTGGCCTCCTGGTTCGTGGCGGGCATCCTGCTCGCGACTCTCGCGACGGCCGCGGTATGGCTGCAGGTCGACGCCGCGCGCGCGTTGTGGGTTGCGCTATCGGTGCTGGTCATCAGTTGCCCCTGCGCGCTGGCGCTGGCCACACCCGCGGCGCTCACCAATGCCGCCAACGCGCTGCGCCGCCGCGGCATCGTCGTGCGCGGGGAGAACGGCCTCGATGCGCTGGCCCGCATCACCCACCTCGTGTTCGACAAGACGGGCACGCTCACCGAGGGTAAGTTCACGCTGTGCGAAACCGGGCCGCTGGCGAACATCGCGGCGCCGGACCTGCTGGCCATTGCCAGCGCGCTACAGGCACAGAGCAACCATCCGCTGGCGGACGCGTTTACCGGCGTCCCGGCGCGGCGCGGCTTCAGCGAACTGCGGCAGGTTACCGGGTCGGGTGTGGAGGGCCACCACGACGGCGCGCGCTACCGCATGGGCAGTCGCGACTTCTGCGCGGAGATCGCCCCCATGCCCCCGGCACCGGCCGGAGACTGGTACTGGGTAGGCCTGTGCCGCGAGGGCGAACCGCTCGCCTGGTTCGGCCTCGCGGACGCGCTGCGTCCCGACGCACCCGATGCAGTCGGCCGCGCGCAGGCGGCGGGCCTGGATGTGCAACTACTAACCGGCGACGCATCCCGCCAGGGCGAACTGCTAGCACGCCAACTCGGCATCAGGACCGTGCTGACCGGCCAGTCGCCACAGCAGAAGATGCAGCACATCGCCGACCTGCAGGCGGGCGGCGCGGTGGTGGCGATGGTTGGGGACGGGCTGAACGACGCACCGGTCCTGGCTCGCGCGGACGCCTCTTTCGCCGTCGCCGGCGCCACCGACCTGGCCCGCGCGGAGGCCGACTTCGTGATCGCCGACGGCGAGCTGGGGCAGATCGCGCGCGCCCGCCGCCACGCGCTGCGCTGCCGCGCCGTGATCCGGCAGAATCTCATGTGGGCCCTGGCGTATAACGCCTGTGCCATCCCGCTGGCCGCGCTGGGGCTCGTGCCTCCGTGGGCGGCAGCGTTCGGCATGTCGGCGTCATCCTTGCTGGTGGTGGCGAATTCACTCAGACTGGCCAGGGCAAACTGAGGACACAACGCCGTGGACAGTCTGTACCTGCTCATCCCGATCGCCCTCATCTTCTGCGCGCTGACCATCCGCCTGCTGTTGTGGGCAGTTGACGACGGCCAGTACGACGACCTCGATCGCGAGGCCTGGCGCATCATTAACGACGAGGAGGAGGAGAAAGGCGCTTCGGAAGACGAGCGTGCCTGATCTTTCACTCGCCGGCGCGGCCTTCGCGCTCGGCCTGACCGGCGCCGGACACTGCCTCGGCATGTGCGGCGGCATCGCCGCGGCGCTCAGCCTCGGCGGTGGCGGCAAAACCGCCAACACGCTCGCCTACCACGTGGGGCGCATCCTGAGCTATACGGCCACGGGCGCCGTGCTGGGCCTCGCCGCCGGCAGCGTCGCTGCGCCTGCCTGGTCCCTCGGCCTGCGCTACCTCGCGGGGATTCTGCTCGTACTCATGGGCCTGTACGTCGCCGACTGGTGGCGCGCCCTCACCCTGCTCGAACGCGTCGGCGCCCTGCTCTGGCGTCCGCTGCAGAATGTCGGCCAGGGGTTTCTCTCGCTGCAACACTGGCGCGGCGCGCTGGGTCTGGGTCTCTGCTGGGGTTTGATGCCCTGCGGGCTG
>JAUIJO010000330.1 GCA_030431185.1 Gammaproteobacteria bacterium
CGTCTTGCATATGTGGCGGAAGCGGTGGGATTCGAACCCACGAACGGTTTGACCCGTTGCCGGTTTTCAAGACCGGTGCCTTCAACCACTCGGCCACACTTCCGTGGCGCGCATTGTCGCATGGGGCCCGGTCGGATTCACCGGGTGGCGTGGGCTCAGGATCCGTCGCGCCCCTGCACGCCGCCGCGGGTGAGCGCCAGCGGGTCCAGCAGGCGCTTGAGTTCCTGCGTCGACATGCCGGTGGCGTCGCGGGCCACGTCCAGCACGGGCCTGCCCTCCTTGTAGGCCTGTTTGGCGATGGCGGCGGCCTTCTCGTAGCCGATGATGGGGTTGAGCGCCGTGACCAGGATGGGGTTGCGCGCCAGGGCCTCGTCGACGCGCGCCTTGCGCACCACCAGGCCCTCGATGGTGTCGTCGGCCAGGTGCCGCATCGCGCGCGACAGCAGGCCGATGCCGTCGAGCAGGTCGAGCGCGATCAGCGGCAGCATGACGTTCAGCTGGAAATTGCCGCTCTGGCCGGCCACGGTGATCGCTGTGTGGTGGCCCATGACCTGCGCGCAGGCCATGGCGACCGCTTCCGGGATCACCGGGTTGACCTTGCCCGGCATGATCGAGCTGCCGGGCTGCAACGCGGGCAGCTCGACGTCGCCCAGGCCGGCCAGCGGGCCGGAGTTCATCCAGCGCAGGTCGTTGGCGATCTTCATCAGGGCGACCGCGAGGGCATTGAGCTGGCCCGACATCTCGACGATGTCGTCCTGGGCGGCAATGCCTTCGAAGCGGTCCGCCGCCGGCTCGAAGCGGACGCGCGCCAGGCTCGACAACTGCTTCACCACCCGCGGCGCGAAGCGGGGATCGGCGTTGATGCCGGTGCCGATCGCGGTGCCGCCGATCGGAAGGCGGCGCAGCCGATGCAGGCTGTCCTTGACCCGCGCCTCGGCCGACTGCAACTGGGAAGCCCAGGCCCCGAACTCCTGGCCGAACGTCAGCGGCATGGCATCCATCAGGTGCGTACGCCCGGTCTTGGGGACCCGCCGCAGTGCACGCGCCCGGCGCTCGATGGTCCGGCGCAGGTGGACCAGCGACGGCAACAGGTCCTCGTGCAGGGCGAGGCAGCCCGATACGCGGATCGCCGTGGGCACGACGTCGTTGGAACTCTGTCCCAGGTTCACGTGGTCGTTGGGGTGGACCTTCAGGCGCTTGCCGGCGGCCAGATGGGCGATGACCTCGTTGGCGTTCATGTTGCTGGAGGTGCCCGAGCCGGTCTGGAACACGTCCACCGGGAATTGCGCGTCGTGGGTGCCGGACGCCACCTCCAGCGCGGCCTTGCGGATCGCGGTGGCGGTCGCCTTGCCCAGCAGGCCGAGGCCGCCGTTGACCTCGGCCGCCGCGGCCTTGACCAGGCCCAGGGCGCGGATGAAGCCACGCGGCATCGGCTGCCCGGATATGCGGAAATTCTGCACCGCCCGCTGGGTCTGCGCCCCCCACAGGGCGTCGGCGGGCACCTGCAGCTCGCCCATGCTGTCGTGTTCGGTTCGGGTCTCGGGCCTGGCCATGCTGTCCTCCTGGATCGATCGCCCCAGCCTACTCCCCGCCCCGTGCCCGGGTCGTGAGCCGGGCCGCGACCCCGCCTCCCGCCCGACGGCGTTAGAATGCGCGCCCGACCCACGAACCCACGCGCGCCCACCATGTCCGTCCAGACCCAGTTGACCGCCCTGTCCCCCCTCGATGGCCGCTATGCCGGCAAGGTCGACGCGCTGCGCCCGATCTTCTCCGAATACGGCCTGATCAAGGCGCGGGTCAAGGTCGAGGTCGAATGGCTGGTGGCGCTCGCCGCCGAGCCCGGCATCACCGAGCTGGCGCCCTTCGGCGACGCCGCGGCCGCCCGCCTGCGCGCGCTCGCCGACGACCTGTCGGTCGACGACGCGGCTCGCGTCAAGGAGATCGAAGCCACCACCAACCACGACGTGAAGGCGGTGGAGTACTTCATCAAGGAACGCCTGAAGGACGACGCCGAGCTGGGTCCGGCGCTGGAATTCGTGCATTTCGCCTGCACCAGCGAG